>DALZRX010000002.1:51191-62133 GCA_032015805.1 Achromobacter sp. | reverse complement strand
CCGCGCAGCAGGCCCGCATCGTCGCGCCCACCGGCGCCCGCATTCAGCGCATCGACGTGCACGCGGGACAAACGGTCAGCGCCGGCGCGACGCTCTTCGTGCTGGACGCGCCCGACATGACCCACGAGATCGAATCGCTGACGCGCCGCATCCAGGTATTGCAATGGCAGCAGTCGTTCCAGGCCATGACCCGAGACACCGCCGCCGCCGTGCCCGTTGCCGCCGGTGAACTGCAGGCGGCGCGCGAACGCCTCGACGTGCTGTTGCGCCAACGCCAGCAGCTCACGATCCGCGCGCCGTTCGACGGCATCGTCGCGGAACTGGCCGAACCCCTCGCGGCGGGAGAGTGGATCGCCGAAGGCGAATGGCTGGCGTCGCTGGCCGACCCGTCCGAGGCGGTGGTGCAAGCCTATGCGTCCGAAGACGATCTGCACCGGTTGCAACCCGGCGGCCACGCGCGTTTTCTGTCCGAAGATCCCGGCGAGGCCGCCCTCGCGCTGGTTGTATCCGACATCGCCGCCACCGCCACGCGGCGCCTCGCGGCCGCACCCGAACTCAGCTCCACGCACGGCGGCGCCGTGCCTGCGATGCAGGCGCCGCGCGGCGAGGCGCGGCCCGACGCCGAGTCGCAGGGCCTGGTGCCGGAACGCGCGGTGTATCGCGTGATCCTGCGCCCCACGGATGCATCCAACGCCGCCATGCCGCGCCTGCAGGCCATGCGCGGTACTGCCGTCATCGAAGGCGATGCCGAAAGCCTGCTGCTGCGTGCGTGGCGGCGCGGCGCGGCGTTGCTGGTGCGCGAAACCGGGTTCTGAGGGACGCGCGTCGATTGCCCTGCTCCGAATGACACGCTCCCAGTGACGCGCCTGCGTCGACACGTTTCTTAAGCATCTTTAACGTGTCATTCGACAAACCGTGGGAAATAATAAGACTCATCATCATCCATCACTGCTGGATCGCCTTCACCCATCACCCACACCGACGATGACCACCGAAACCCTCGAACGTCCCTCGCTGTCGCAGCGCCTGAAGCATGAAACCGCGGCGCAGCACGAACGCATGCACCAGCTCATGGAGCGCGGCGCGCCGTTCTCCAGCCGCGACGCCTACGCCCGCTTCGTCGCCGCGCAATACCTCTTCCAGCGCGACGTCGAGTTCCTGTTCCAGGACGACGCCGTCAAGCAGGCAGTGCCTGACCTGGAAGCACGCGGCCGCGAAGACGCCTCGCTCGCTGACCTGCGCGACCTGGGCGCAGCCGCCCCCGAAGATGGCATCGCCAGCATTGGCGTCACGATGCCCGAGGCGCTGGGCTGGCTTTACGTATCCGAAGGTTCGACCCTGGGCGCCGCGTTCCTGTTCAAACAGGCGCAATCCGACCTGGGCCTGTCCGCCGACTTCGGCGCGCGCAACCTCGCCGCCTATCCGGACGGTCGCGCCACCGTGTGGCGCCGATTCGTCGCCTCGCTGGACAGCGACACGCTCGACCCCGCCACGCACGACGCCGTCATCGCCGGCGCCAATGCGGCGTACGACCGCTTCGGCGCATTGCTGGAACGGCACTTCGAACTCGGCGCATGACACCACGCAAACCGTGGGTGCGAGCGCTGTATCTGGCGCTCGCCGTCGTCAGCATCGCGGTTGCCGTCGCCGGGGTGTTCATCCCCGGCCTGCCCAGCACCGAATTCGTCCTGCTGGCCTCTTGGGCCGCCGCACGCAGTTCGCCACGCCTGCACCGCTGGCTGCATGAGCATCGCTGGTTCGGCCCGATGCTGCACAACTGGCACAACGGCCGCATGGTGACGCGCCGCGCCAAAGTCATGGCCACGGTGTCGATGACGGTCTGTATGGTCGTGATGACGCAGACCATCCCTCATCCGTGGGTCGTCTGGCCGCTGTGCCTGACGATGGTGGCGGTATTGATCTGGATCTGGCAACGGCCCGAGCCGCGATGCGAACGCGGGGACGAGCCGGCAGGGTCGCCCATCCTGCGCGACGCGCAACGCTCCTGAGCCGTTGACACCGGGCCGCGTCAGCGCGCGCTAGCCACCGTGCCCAGCGGCAACCCAAGCGCCGCCCGGCGCGACAACCACGCGCTGGAGCGATACCGCGGTTCCAGATAGCGCGCGTGCAGCCGCTCCAGAATCCGCAGTATGGTGACCGCACCCAGCGCATCGCCCATCGCGAACGGCCCTTGCGGATAGCCCAGCGCCAGTCTCACCGTCTGGTCGATGTCCTGTGGCGTCGCAATACCCTGCTGCGCCATGGCGCACGCGTTATTGACGATCGTCGCGGCGATCCGCTGCGCGACAAAACCCGGACTGTCCTGGATGCAGGTCACTGCCGCGCCCTCAAGCTGCAAGATCGCCCGCGCCTGGTCCCGCATGGCGCCAGAGGTCACCGGCGTCAGCATGATCGTGTGGCGCACGCTGGCGAACAGCGGGTCGACGGCGACCACGCGCAGTGCGTTCAGGTTCAGCCGGACGCACTCTGCCGTGGCGTCATCGCCCACGGGCAGAACGAGACATAGCGCCGCGTCGGACGGCGTTTCCGCGGCTTCCAGCGTGGCGCCGCCTGCAACCACACGTGCCGCCAGCGTGGCGCGGAAGGGCAGCTCGGACGGTGCGATCCACACCGGGATGTTCCGGTCCACCGCTAAAACCGCGTCGACGCCGGATTCCGGCTCCACCCGCTTGCCGTTCTCGTCGTACCGGTAGAACCCCTGACCCGTCTTGCGCCCCAGCACGCCGCCCGCCAAACGCTGCCGCGTGATGATGGACGGCTGATGCCGCGCCTCGTCGAACCACTGGCGGTAGATCGACTCGCCCGCCGGATGCGACACATCGAGCCCGGTCAGATCAAACAGCTCGAACGGCCCCATGCGAAAGCCGCATGCGTCGCGCAAGATCGCATCGATGTCCGCAAAGTCGCAGATCTGCTCGCCCGCAATGCGCAACGCTTCGGGCTGGTAGCCGCGACTGGCGTGGTTGGCGATGAAGCCCGGGGTATCGCGCGCCACCACCGGCGTGTGGCCCAGGCGGCGCGTGAACGCCACCAGCGTCTGCGCCAGGCCGGGCGCACTGCGCACGCCGGGGATGACCTCTGCCAGCTTCATGCGCGGCACGGGGCTGAAAAAGTGCAGGCCGCCCACCCGCTGCGGCGCCGAGCACGCGCTCGCCACTTCGGTGACCAGGAGCGACGACGTGTTGGTGGCCAGCACGCACAGCGGACTCACCACCGCCTCCAGATCCCGGAACAGCGCCTGCTTGGCAGGCAGCGACTCGACGATGGCCTCGATCACGAGTTCGCAATCGTGCAGATCCTGCAACGCGTCCGCGGCGATCAGGCGCGCGTCAGCACCCGCGGCCTGCTCCGGAGGAATCTTGCCGCGCGCGGCCAGGGTCGCAAGCGTATCCAGGATTTCCTGGCGCGCCTGGCTGGCGGCGCCCGGCCGATTGTCGTGCAGGCGGACGACGTAGCCCGCCTGCGCGGCCACCTGGGCGATGCCGCGGCCCATCAGGCCGGCGCCCACCACGCCCACCACCACGCCATCCCGGTCCAGATCCGGAAGGCCGGCTGTCGTTTCGCTTCCCATATGCCTCAGTCCAGTTTGATGTTTGCGTCTTGAATGACCTTCTTCCACCGCGCCGTTTCGTCGGCCACGAAGGTCCCGAATTCCGCCGGTGTCGAAGGGGTGACGATGTAACCCAGCGGTTCAACGGTCTTGGGGAAGTCCGGGCCCTTGAGCACCTCGTTCAACGCGCTGTTCAACTTGTCGATCACAGGCTGGGGCGTGCCTGCCGGTGCCACGAGGCCGTACCAGCCGGACACCTGGAAGCCGGGCAGGCCGGCCTCGGCGATGGTCGGCACGTCCGGCGCAAGCGCCAGGTGGTCCTTGCTGGCAAAGCCCAGCACGCGCACCCGGCCACTTTGCACCATGTTGAGCGAATGCGGGCCATCGAAGAGGCCGGAGACTTCGCCCCCCAGCGCGGCCGTCTGGGCCGGGCCACCGCCCTTGTAGGGCACGTGCAGCAGGTCGATGCCGGCGCTGGTCGCAAAGAGTTCGATGGCCAGATGCGTGGTGTTGCCGTTGCCGGAGGAAGCCAGCGTCACCTTGCCTGGGTTGGCCTTGGCGTACGCAATCAGCTCGCCCACGGTCTTGGCCGGGAACTGCGAGTTGACGTAGAGCGCCAGGGGCAGGTCGGCGATCTTGCCCACCGGCGCAAAATCCTTCTCGGTGTTGTAGGGCAGGTTCTTGTACAGGCTGGGGTTGATGGCGTGCGCCGCCAGCACCAGGCCGACCGTGTAGCCGTCCGGATTGGCGCGCGCCACGGTCTGGGTGCCGATGCTGGAGCCGGCCCCGGGGCGATTTTCAACCACAATGGGCACGCCCAACTTCTTGCCCAGCATCACCGCCAACGGACGGGCAACGACGTCGGCCGACCCACCGGGCGGATAGCCCACGATGAGCTGGATGGGGCGCTCCGGGTACTCGGCATGTGCGGCGGCCGATATGGCGGCCAAGCCCAGCGTCATGGCGGCCAGAACGCCGCCCTTCTTGATCTTGTGCAACAGGGTCATAGTGTCTCCTTCACTCGTTTTTATTGCGCGCGTTGCGCGTCAGGGTTCGATAAACGTGACTTCGTCGGCGTAGGTCAGCGGCGCGGCGGTCGCCGCCTGCAGCGCCTCGCGGGTCAGGCCGCGCACCATGCGGCGAACGACGAAGCCGCGTCCCGGTTCGATGTCAATGACCGCCAGGTCTGTGTAGATCACGTCGGCCACGCCGCGGCCGGTCAACGGAAGGGTGCATGCGCTGACCAGCTTGGAATTGCCGTCGCGATCGCAGTGCTGCATGGCGACGGCGACGCGGCGCGCCCCCGCGACCAGGTCCATCGCACCGCCAATGCCGGGCACGTCGCCGGGCAGGCCGAGCGACCAGCTCGCCAGATCGCCATTGGGCGCCACCTGAAAGCCGCCGAGAATGGTCAGGTCCAGATGGCCGCCGCGCATCATCGCGAACGACGTAGCCTGATCGCAGATCGAGGAACCAGGCAGCAATTGCACGGACACCTTGCTGGCGTTGATCAGGTCGGGGTCGGGCGTCTCGCCTTCGTGCAGGCCGCGCAGGCCGAGGATCCCGTTCTCGCTGTGCAAAATGATCTCTTTTTCCGGCGCGATGCAACCGGCCACCAACGTTGGAATGCCGATGCCGACGTTGACGTAACTGCCGTCGGGAATATCGTCCGCGACAATCTGCGCGACGCGCTGGCGGCTCAGGGGTTTAACCGTCATGGCGTGCCTCCAGGCGTACGACGCTTTGAACGAAGATGCCGGGGGTATGCACGGCATCGGCGGCGAGCTCGCCCAGTGGCACGATCTCGTTGACCTCGGCGATGGTGTGACGCGCGGCCATGGCCATGACCGGCCCGAAGCCGCGCGCGGCCAGGCGATAGGTCAGATTGCCCCAGCGGTCAGCCTGATCTCCCTTGAGCAGCGCAAAGTCGGCAGGCAACGGGTTCTCCAGCACGTAACCCACGCCTTCATAAACGCGCTGCTCCTTGCCGTCGGCCACCGGCGTGCCGTACGACGTGGGCGTGAAGAACGGACCCAACCCGGCGCCCGCGGCGCGGATTCGCTCCAGCAGAGTGCCCTGCGGCACGACTTCCAGTTCGATCCTGCCCGCGCGGTACAGGGCCGTGAACACGTCAGACCCCGACGATTTGGGATACGAGCAGATCACCTTGCGCACCAGGCCGGCCGACAGCAGCGCCGCCAGCCCGTAATCGCCGGTTCCCGCGTTGTTGCTCACGATGGTCAGGTTGCGCGGCCCCGCGTCCTTCAACGCGTGCAGCAGCGCGCACGGCAGGCCGGAGTCGCCGAATCCGGCCACCATCACGGTGGCGCCGTCGCCGATCACACTTACCGCCTCTTGCAGGGAGGGAGATATCTTGTTGATCATGAACACAGCCCGCGGCGCGCGACGCGCCGCAGGACTCCAGGTTGGATAAATGAGATCAGAGCGCGGCCGCGGTACCGAGCACCGCGGTGGACTGGCTGGACAACGTGGCGCCGTTGCCGTGCACCAGCGCAATATTGGCGGACCGCTGACGCGCCCCGGCCTGCCCGCGCAACTGCGCGACCGCCTCCAGTATCAGGAACACGCCGTACATGCCAGGATGGCCGAAGGACAGCCCGCCGCCGTTGGTGTTGACCGGCAGCGAGCCGCCCGGGCCGATCCGGCCCCCTTCCACGAACCGGCCGCCTTCGCCCTTGGGGCAGAAGCCCAGGTCTTCCAGGAACAGCAGCACGTTGATGGTGAATGCGTCGTAGAGGCACAGCAGGTCGACGTCCGACACCCGCGCTCCGGCCTGCGCCAGTGCACGCGGTCCCGAGCGCGAGGCCGCCGTGACTGTCAGGTCCGGCATCGAGGAGATCTGCCGATGCCAGACCTCGGTGGCGTTGCCCAATACATAGACGGGCGGTTGCGCCAGGTCCCGCGCGCGGTCCGACCGCACCAGGACGAACGCCCCCGCGCCATCAGTCAAAAGGCAGCAGTCGCGCACGGTCAGCGGATCGCACACCGGCCGCGCCGCCAACACTTGGTCGATGCTGAGTGGATCGCGCGTGAAGGCGTCCGGGTTGAGTTGCGCCCACTCCCGGGCCGACACGGCAACCTGCGCCAACTGCTCACGCGTGGTGCCGTACTCATGCATGTGCCGCGCGGCGGCCAATGCGTAAGCCGTGATGGGCTGCAGCGGCTCGTAAGGCGCCTCGAATGGCTGCGGGTCCAGCGCCGCCCGCATCTTGCCGACTGCAGCGCGATTCATCGTGCCCGAGCGCTGCGTGCTGCCATAGCAGACCAGCACCGCGTTGCACTCGCCGGACATCAGTGCGTGCACGGCGGGCGCCAGATGCGCGACAAAGCTCGATCCGCCCAGCATCGTGCTGTCAATGAACGAGGGCTTGATGCCCAGGTATTCGGCGACCGGCATCGCCCACATCGTCGCCGACGCGCTGCACGTGCAAAGTCCGTCGATATCGCTCATACGCAGCCCGGCGTCCGCCACGGCGCGCGCGCTGGCCTGCGCCAGGATTTCCATTTCCGTAAAGCCGGCGGCAATGCCCAGGCCCGCGTGGCCGATGCCGGCGATCGCGGCCGCGCCGCGAAAAGCGTTGTCTTTCATGCTTGATCGTCCAGACTGAACACGACACGGTTTGCGTCGTCGTTGGGGCGCACCACGGCGCGCACCGCATCGCCGATGCGCGGCAGGGCGGTCCGGGCGTCTACGACGCGGCTCATCATGCGGAAGCCTTCTTCCAGATCGACGAGGCACACGTTGTAGTCTCCGCCAGCCTCGGCTGAGCGACGTATGGTCGTGATCGAATAAATGACGCCGCGACCGCTCGGCTCGAACCAGTCAAAGTGAGCGCCGCCGCAATGCGGGCAGATCTGCCGCGGATAAAAGACTGCCTGCCCGCAACTGCCGCAACGCGGTACCCGCCACACGCCCTGCGCGAGCGAATTGAAGTACGTCTGCTCCACGCCACGTGGTGCGTCGGTGCTGTGCAAGGCGCTCATGCCCGGGCCTCCTGATGGGGATAGCCAAGTGCCCGCGAGCGGGCGCAGGCTTGGTCGGCCAGCGCGGGCGCCTGGCCCAGATAGTTGGCGGGATCGGTGATGCGCGCCAGCGCCTGTCCATCAAAATGCTTGCTGACCTCGGGCGATTCGAGCAACGCTTCGGCAAGGCTGCATCCGCGCCCCAATGCCGCGCGGCAGGCGTCATAGACGATGTGGTGCGCGTTGTGTCGGCCCAGCGCGGGCGCCAGTTCCATCATCACGGCCTCGGCAACGATCAACCCATGCGTCAGGCCCAGGTTGGCGCCCATGCGTTCCACGTCCACGCTCAGTCCGCCGAGCGCAAACTTGGCCTGATGCAACGCGCCGGCCGTCAGGATGAAGCTTTGCGGAATGGCGATCCACTCGGCATGCCATGGTCCCGTCGCGCGCTCGAAATCCTGCACCGCGGCATCCAGCATGAGGCCGGCGTGCTGACGCACGGCCTTGGCCGCCGCGAGCATCAGTTCGCTGGAAATGGGATTGCACTTTTGCGGCATCGTGCTGCTGGCGCCCCGGCCCTTCACGAAGGGTTCTCCCAACTCGCCGAATTCCGTGGAGGCCATGATCATGACGTCGGTGGCGACCTTGCCCAACGAGCTGGCGATCAAGGCGAGCAGGTTCACCACTTCAGCCAGCGCATCGCGCGCCACATGCCATGTCGTGGCGGGCACGCACAGGCCGAGTTCGCGTGCCAGTTCTTTCTGCACCGCGAGGCCTTGTTCACCCATGGAAGCCAGCGTGCCTGCCGCCCCCGCAAGCTGCACGCACAGCACGCGTTCGCGCAACTGCGCCAGCCGTTCCTGGTGGCGATCAAACATCGACAGCCATACACCCGCCTTGTAGCCGAAGGTTATGGGCAAGGCGTGCTGCAGATGGGTACGACCGGCCATCGGCGTGGCGCGGTGACGCTCAGCCAGCCCCGCCAGCACTTCACGCACCTGCGACAGGTCACGTTCGATCACGTCCAGGCCAGCTCGCACCTGCAGAACAATGCCTGTATCCATGATGTCCTGGGTCGTGGCGCCCCAATGCAGGTATCCCCCCGCTTCTCCGCATTGCGTGGCAAGCTGCTCGACCAACGGCAGGATGGGGTAGCCCACGATGTCGGTCTGGCGGCCGAGTCCGGCCACGTCCAATTCACCGGGCCTGACTCGGGCGGCGATCTGCTCGGCCGCGTCGGCCGGGATCAAGCCAAGCCGGGCTTGGGCGCGGGCGAGTGCGATTTCGACCTCGACATAGCGCGCAATCGTGGCCTCATCGGAGAAAATCTCGCGAGCTTCGGCGGTGCCGAAGGCGTCACGAAAGAGAGCGGAGTCCAAAACCGTACTGGCCCCGCCCAGCAAAGAAACTGGCATGCTAACCTCGCTGAAACTACGAACATATCGATATGTTCGAACATATAGGAAGTCTAGGGATGCTTTGCGGACCGGGATATCGGGGTATACCCGCAGGTGCTTTGATAAAGACTAGGAGCAGTCGATGACACGGATGACAGCGGCGCGCCTGACGGCGGCCCTGAGCGAGGCGATCGTCGCGGGCAATCACAAGGTGGGGGACCTGCTGCCGACGGAACTGGAATTGGCGGCGCAGTACGACACCAGCCGGCACACGGTCCGACTGGCGCTGCAGGAACTGCAGCAACTGGGCCTCGTATCGCGCCGCAAGAACGTCGGTACACGCGTGGAGTCGGCACGGCCAGCAGCAAATTACAAGCAGGCGCTGACCTCAATCGAGGGGGTCGTGCAGTTCGGAAAGGCGCACATGCGCGAGGTCGTCGACGTGGCCGACGAGGTCGCCGATCTGGCGCTGGCGCAAACGTTGGGCTGTGCGGGCGGCACGCGCTGGCTGCGCATCTCCAGCCTGCGCCGGAATCGGGACGATGTGGCAAACCCGATCGGCTGGACGGACGCGTACCTGGATCCGGCCTATCGCGACGTCGTTCCACGCGTGCGCGACAACCCGCATGAATTGATCAGCAGCCTGATCGAGGCGAACTACGGCGTGAACATCGTGCAGATACGCCAGGACATCGAGGCGGTGGCGCTGCCGGCGCGCGTGGCCGGGCCGCTGAACGCTGAAGCGGGTTCGCCCGCGCTGCGCATCTTGCGCAGCTACATCGACACCACCCGGCAGACCATCGAGATCAGCGTCACGTACCATCCCGCCAGCCGCTTCCGCCTGACGATGTCGCTGGATCGCCATACCGATTGAGCGGCGGGGAAAAGAAGCCGGACAGCGGCTTCTGGCGCAAAAGAAAAAAGATAGGCCACGCACCGTCTCGGTGGCCTATCAAGGCCGGACTTCGTTTCGGCCTGCTTATTTCGGCATGAGCACCGTATCGATCACGTGAATGACGCCGTTGTCCGCCACCACGTCGGTCTTCACCACCTTGGCGTTGTCCACGGTGACCGTCCCGCCGCTGACCGCCACGGTCAACGAACTGCCCTCAACCGTCTTCACCTTTCCTGCCTTGACGTCCTTGGCCATGACCTTGCCCGGCACGACGTGATAGGTCAGGACCTTGGTCAGCGCCGCCTTGTCCTTCAGCAGCGCGTCGAGTTTGTCCTTCGGCACCTTGGCGAAGGCTTCATCGGTCGGCGCGAACACCGTGAATGGGCCCGGCCCCTTCAGCGTGTCGACCAGGCCGGCCGCCTGCACGGCGGTGACCAGCGTATTGAACGAGCCTGCGGACTTGGCGGTGTCGACGATGTCGGCTGCCTGCGCGGTGCCCAGCGCCAGGGTGAGCGAAATTCCTGCCAGAAGACGTTTCATGATTGACTCCTTGTCCAATGAACATCCGCGAGGAGCGGGGTTCGCAAAAGCGGTGCGGAAGAGAAAACGTGAACCGCTTGATGAAGAAATTTACGCGCGAGGTGTGTTCTCGTCCACGTTTTGAACCGCTAATATCCAAACATATCGGTTCAATACCGGGTCAAGGACAACGATGGAAACCAAGCAATCCGATGACGGCCGCGTCACCTACCGCAGCGGCGTGGCGGCGCGTCTGGCGGGGCTCTCCCCCGAGACGCTCCGCGTCTGGGAACGCCGCTACAACCTTTCGGATGTCGAGCGCTCGGCGCGTGGTCAGCGGCTGTATTCGGCTGACCAAGTGCGCAGGCTGAGCCTGCTCAAGCAATTGGTCGATCAGGGCCATGCCATTGGCGTACTGGCGCCCATGTCCATGGAACAGCTTCAGGAGCTGGCCGGCGCCGCTGCGCGCGAGCCCGAGGCGCACGGGCCGCTGAAGCTGGGCGTGGTCGGCGCAAACCTGACCCGGCGCATCGCCGCGAGCGGACGCGACGGACTGGACGTGATCGTTCAACATGG
>DALZRX010000002.1:11956-51181 GCA_032015805.1 Achromobacter sp. | reverse complement strand
CACCTCGATCAGGTCGCGTTCTCGACGCCGGACGCGGACATCGAGGTGCTGGTGATCGAACAGTCCGAGC
Source organism: Achromobacter sp. (assembly GCA_032015805.1). Taxonomy (GTDB): domain Bacteria; phylum Pseudomonadota; class Gammaproteobacteria; order Burkholderiales; family Burkholderiaceae_B; genus Achromobacter. Next base: position 51,111 of record DALZRX010000002.1, on the reverse strand, counting down.
TGCACGAAAGCGCCGTGCCGCTGATCGTGTCGGCCGCGCAGGCCTGCGGCCAAGCCGCCGTCGTGGTGCTTTACCGGTTCTGCGCCAGCGCGACGATCCGCGCATTGCGCGCGCACGGATGCCTGGCGGCACGCGTGCCCGCGGACATCGGCGAACTGCTGTTGCTGTGCCGGTCGGCGCTGGCGGGCGAGCGGCTGCCGGCAGCCCCCTCGCTTCCCGCACAGGAACTGCGTTTCGACGAGCAGGCGCTCTTCACCATCATGGCGTCCGGCAGCGGCCTGGCGTGCGAATGCCCGAAACACCTGGCAGACCTGTTGCTGATGGTGGGAAGTTTCGAACGCTATAGCGCCCAGTGCGCCTCCCGCAATGAGGACGACGCGCAACTGCACAGCGAATTGGGCCGTGCCGCCGGGCAGGCACGCGCGATTCTCGAAGTCGCGATGGAACGATTGGCGCGCGCGGAAGGGCTGCCCATGCCGGCGGGCATCGCCAATGGCGAAGCGGGCAAAAAAACGCGCTGAACGCGGGGTCCAGGGACCCAGCCTTCAGCGCGAGGCGTGTGTGGGGAGGAGGGGCCGGAATCGCGCCCGAAGTCGTGGCCGGAATCTTGCCCGGACACGGGCATTCATCCGGCCACGCCCCACGCCGGTTTAGAAGCGCGTCATCAGCTTGAACATGCCAGACTGCTGGCGGTTGCCGCCGCCGAACTGCGCGTCGTAGGCCACGCCAGCGGTCGTGTTGCGCGTGACCGCCACTTCGGCGCCCAGGCCCAGCACCGCCGCGTTCTGCGCGATGGGAACACCCGACACGGTGAAGGTGCTGCCGCCCTCGAAGGCCAGCTTCTGGGTCGGCTTCACATCGCCCATCGCATGGCGCCAGCCCAACGTGGCCGTCAGACGGCCAGGTGCGCTGTCGGAACCGATCAGCATGGCGCCGCGCAGACCCAGCGTGGTGCTCGTCACGCTGTCCGTGCTGCCCTCGCCGCGCAAGGCTGCGGAGCCGCCCGATTCCTGGAAGTCGCGCGTACGGACCTGGTTCCAGGCCACACCGGCGAAGGGCTCGATGGCATAGGCATCGCCCAGCGGCAGCTTGTAGCCCAGTTCCGTGAACAGTTGCGTCGACGAGGCGTTATAGGACGACTCGAGACGCTGGTTCAGGCTGCCCGCCGCCACGTTGCGCTTGGCGTCGATCTCGTGCCAGGTATAGGCCGCGCCCGCCATGAAACGCACGTGCCCCGGGCCGGCTTCGAAGTTCTTTCCGCCGAAGACCGTCGCCGTGTAGCTGTCCACGCTCATGCGCGACGACACGTCGGAGATCGAGTTATGGCTGCCGGTATAACCGACCGCGCCGCCCAGGCGCCAGCCGCCGCCCACATCGCCGTCGCCGCCGACGAAGAGACCGCCCGCGGACTGATGCACGGTGGACGCGTTGCCATTGCCGCCGAAGGTGCTCCAGTTGCCGAACGCCTGCGCCCAGATGGGCGATGCGCCGCTTTGCGGCAGGGCGTCGGACGACGGTGCGCCCAACTGCGCGGTCGGCCGGCCGGCGCGCATTGGCGCATCAAGATTGCCGCGCAGATGCGACAGCGGCAACGTGGTCACCGCATCGCCCTGGCTTTGCAGCACGCTGCCGGTGCTCGCGTACGCTTCGCCGGACAGTTGCTTGAGCGCTGCGCGCGCCTGGTCCGGGGTCATGGCCAGCACGGCCGCCGTCACCTGGCTGGCGCCGGTCGCCTTGCCTGCGCCGTTGCCGCTGGCAACCAGCGACGAATCGGCGCCGGGCTTGACCGGGTCCACAACGACGGGCGCGGATTCGTTCGCGGTCGCGGTCGAGCTGTCGGCGGTCGTGGCCGAGTCCGTACCGGCCGAAGCCGACCCGTTGCCCGTGGAGGCCGAACCGGTGCCCGTCGAAGCCGAGCCGTTGCCGGTCGATGCCGAACCATTGCCCGTCGAAGCCGAACCGTTGCCCGTCGAAGCTGAACCGTTGCCCGTCGAAGCCGAGCCGTTGCCCGCCGACGACGATCCGTTGCCGTTCGAGGCAGCGCCATCACCCGCCGATGCCGAGCCATTGCCGCTCGAAGGCGGCGCTTCCTGATCCAGTGCGCCGCCCACGTTGGTTTCGTTCTCCGAACCGCCCACGCTGCCGATCGGCACATCATTGCGCGAGAGCGTCATGAACGCATTCTTGGCGTCGTAGCTGAGCGCGGGCGTGAGGAACGCATAGGCGCTCGAGACGCCCGTGAAGCGGCCTTGGATGCCGCCGTCCGCGGTCAGGATGTTGTACGTCGTGCGCGGCGCGTAATTGCCGTTGGGGCCCACGTGCGCCACGGTGCCATCCAGGGTTGCGACGCCCGTCACATGGATGCGATCGCTGGTGGCGCTGGTCGGGTCGGCATGTACGCGATAGATCGTGTCCTGGCCGAAGTTCAGGTTGCCGTTGACCGTGAGTGTCCCCATCGGCGAGCCGTCGTTGCCCGGCGAAATGACGGCCGTGGGATACAGCGTCGTGCTGCCCACTTGCCCGACACCCGCCAGCACGACCTCGCGGCCGATATCCATCGGCCCGTTCAGCTTGCCGTTGATCTCCAGGGCGCCGTCGGCGATGAAGATGGGACCGGTCAGGTTGCTGCTGTCGCCGTTCAGGATGACGGAGCCGACGCCCGTCTTCACAAAGCCTTCCGTGCCTTGCAGCGGATTGTCGATGATGTCGACGAACTGGCCTGCGGCATACGTGCCGTCGCCGACGACGATCACGGGCGGATTGCCGCCGGTGCCGGCCAGCGTGATGGGCGCGCCTTGCAGGCGATATCGATCCGTGGCGAACTGCAGGCCGGACACGCGCACGGGACCGGCGCTGCCGTCGACCGTGACCGTGCCCGCCGCACCCGTGAAGATCGCGTAGCCGCCATCGGGCAGGGCGCCGGTGGCGTTGGTGGGGCTGTTCCAGTTCGTGCTCGCGGCGCTCCACGTGCCGTTGCCGCCGCCCGCGTTGGCGGCCGACGCCACGCCGTTGCCGTTCCAAAGGTTGGTGGTGCTGGGTCCCAGGACGAGATTGATGTGCTTGTCGCCCGTCAGCGTCTGGATCGTCGCGGCCGGCACCGAATCGCCGGAGACCGTGCCAAGCGTCAAACCGTTGCCGCTCAACGCGCCGCCGTACGACATGATGCGGTAGAACCCGGCGTTGACGCCGTGAGTGCTGACCTTGACGTTCATCGTCGCGTTGTTCAGCGCGACGTTGCCGCCCACGGTGATGTTGTCGCCCGTGCCGGGTTGCGTGATGGGCAGGCCGGCATAACCGGTTTCGAAATCAAAGACGCCGTTGTTGATCGACAGGTTGCCGTTCACGACGAGATTGCCGTTGGAAACGCCGGTCGGCGTATCCACCCAATATCCGGGCGCGACGCGCGCATTACCCGTCACGTTCAAGTCGCCGTTGATCGAACCGAATCCCGCGACCGTGCCGTTCGACATGGCATTGACGTTGCCGCCGATCGCCACGCCCGCACCGCCGCCATTGCCGCCGATCACCGCCGTGCCGCCATTGACGTCGATACCGCCTGGAAAGTTGGCCGACCCGTCAAACACCTGCGTGTTGCCCGCCCCAATGGTCAGGTCCGCAGCCGTGACGCTCCCCCCGTAGGACGCGCTCAAGGCGAGCGTCGCCGTCAGCCATTTCTTTGTGCCGTATGCCAAAACTTCATTCCTCCGGATTATTCGAGCTTCCTTTCACACATTACCGATATATTTAAAAAGTATCGGCAAGTAATAATGCAGCCGGCGTGAATTTAGGGTCAGCTCTCGAAAAAAGGAGGCACTGTATAACGGTTCTTTTAATGTCCCCATTAATAAACGGGGTTATATCCCGTTAATTATCAAAATAGGTCTACGGCATACGTCCTATTTTGGTAGAAATATTCTGTCGGCCTTTGGCTTAAATATGTAAATCAGCGTTTGAGATACCATCCGCATCGCTGGAATTCGAGTATTTGGATACCATCCATGAACGGCCGCGGCATATTCTCGGAATTCAATTCACCAACCGAATCAGAAACAAATAGACACGGCCGACGTCCATTTCAGGACGCCGCCCGTCGTCAAAAGTTGTGCCGCAGTCCAAACGCAATCGTTTGCGGACTTGCGCCGGCGGTCACGCCCAGTTCATTTATCGCAAAGTCGTACGCCGCGTTGGACCGGTTCTTGATCTTCGAGTAGTAGGTGTATACGGACGTGCGCTTTGATAATGGCTGTTCAAAGCCGACGGTGTACTGCACCGCGCCGGTTTTTTCGCCGCTGCGCACATAACCCACCCGTTGCGTGGAAGGCCCGGTGCCGTTCGCGGCGTATCCCACCGACGCGCTGAGACTGCCGGAGCCGAGTTTCTGCACCACGGACATGTAGTAGCCCTTGCGGCGCAGATCGCCCGTGGCGGTTTCGTAGCGAAGCTGTTCGAAGACCAGGTTGATCGTGGTGGACGGGAACGCGTAGGAAGCGCCCGCCTTGAAAGCATCGTCGTGCGAATCGGCGACCTGATAGTTCTTGTGCAGTTCATACGCCGCCACCAGCGACAGCGGCCCTTCCTTGTAGGCTGCCGACCACGAGAAAAGCTGCGGATCGCGCGGCGTCGTCATGCGTTCCTGCGGCAGCCCCCAGGTGAATCCCGCGCTCAGACCGTGCCAGTCCGCCGACCGGAAGTGCAGCGAATTCTTCTGGCGCCGGTCGAACGAGCTGGTGTTCTCGACGTTGCCCGAGCTGGACGCGGACCCGTTTCCCATCAGCGCCATGTACCCGGCCGTCGTGGGATAGTAGGGGTCCATTTTCAGGGTCGACTCGGTGTAAGCCGTGTGCCAATTGCCAAGAAAGAACGTGCCGTAGGGAGAAGACAGCCCGACACGCGTGTTTCTGCTGGCGATCTCGCCCTGCCCGGTGTTGGGCGCAATGCCGCTCTCGATCTGGAATATTGCGGAAAGGCCATTTCCCAGATCCTCTTCGCCACGCAGGCCGAATACGGACCGATTGTTCGTCATGCGCGAGCCGGAACCGGCATTGTCGCCGCCGCTGATCCACGCGTATTCCAACGCCGTGTTGAGCCGGCCGTACAGCGTCACGGACGATTGCGCCGACGCGCTGCCAAATGCGCCAACTGCCGCGGCAACCGCGCATCCGACGACCAGAACCCGTTTGCGCGCTTTGCGGCCATCCTTCATTTCATACTCCTGTGCTTCACGTGGGGTCCTGCGCGATGGACCCATAAGCACGGGATACGGCTACCCCGGAACTGCAAGGCAGCGCGCAAAGCGCAAAACGATACGCGGGCTCGCCGCGTCAGCGCCATTCGTCGATGGTATAGGGTGACGAACCTAATGTTGGATTGCGCGCCACCGGACGCCATGGAAACCTAGCTGCCGAGAAATTAATCGAGGAGAGTGGCATGGCTTCGCGTCGACAAGTCCTGGGAGCGGCATCCACGCTGGCCTCAGCGTTTGCGCTCAACAACATGTGGGGAGGCCGGGCAAACGCCGGCTCCGCTTCTGATACGGGCGTTCCCCTGCCGGAGGGCCCGCCGGAAGTGATTTTCTACAACGGCCGCTTCACCACGCTGGATCGCGGCAATCCCGAAGCCGGCGCCGTCGCCGTGAAGGCGGGCAAGTTTGTCGCCGTCGGCAGCGACCGGGAAGTGCTGCGTCTGGCGGGATCGAACACCCGGCTGGTGGATCTGAAGAAGAAAAGCGTCCTGCCCGGGCTTTACGACAACCACACGCACGTCGTGCGTGGCGGGCTGAACTACAACATGGAGCTGCGCTGGGACGGGGTGCGATCTCTGGCCGATGCGATGGAGATGCTACGCCGGCAGGTCGCCAACACGCCGGCGCCTCAGTGGGTGCGCGTGGTGGGCGGGTTCACCGAACACCAGTTCATCGAGAAGCGCCTGCCGACCATCGAGGAGATCAATGCGGTCGCGCCGGACACGCCCGTGTTCCTGCTGCATCTGTACGACCGGGCGCTCCTGAACGCCGCCGCGCTGCGCGTGGTGGGATACAACCGGAACACGCCCGACCCCGAAGGCGGCCAGATCATCCGTGATGCCAACGGCAATCCGACGGGCCTGCTGCTGGCCAAGCCCAATGCCACGATCCTTTATTCCACCCTCGCCAAGGGTCCGAAGCTGCCCTTCGATTACCAACTGAACTCCACGCGCCATTTCATGCGCGAGCTGAATCGGCTTGGCGTCACGGGCGTCATCGATGCCGGCGGCGGCTATCAGAATTACCCGGACGACTATGCCGTCATCCAGAAGCTGGCCGACGACAACCAGTTGACGGTCCGGCTTGCGTACAACCTCTTCACGCAGAAGCCCAAACACGAAAAGGAAGACTTCCTCAAATGGACGTCTTCCGTGAAGTACAAGCAAGGCGACGACTACTTCCGGCACAACGGCGCGGGCGAGATGCTGGTGTTCTCGGCGGCCGACTTCGAGGACTTTCGCGTCGAGCGCCCGGACATGCCGCCGGAAATGGAAGGCGAGCTGGAAGAGGTCGTGCGCGTCCTGGTCCAGAACAAATGGCCCTGGCGCCTGCACGCCACGTACGACGAAACCATCTCGCGGGCGCTCGACGTCTTCGAGAAGGTGCATCGCGACACGCCGCTAACCGGCATCAACTGGTTCTTCGATCACGCCGAGACGATCTCGGACAAGTCGATCGACCGGATCGCCGCGCTGGGCGGCGGCATTGCCGTCCAGCATCGCATGGCTTACCAGGGCGAATACTTTGTCGAGCGATACGGCGCGAAGGCCGCAGAGGCCACGCCGCCGGTCAAACGCATCCTGGAAAAGGGCGTGAAGACCTCCGCCGGCACGGACGCCACGCGCGTGGCTTCGTACAACCCGTGGATCTCGCTGTCGTGGATGACCACGGGCAAGACCGTGGGCGGCATGCCGCTGTATCCGCACGAAAACCTGCTGGACCGCGAAACGGCCCTGCGCATGTGGACCGAGAACGTGGCGTGGTTCTCCAACGATGAGGGCAAGCGCGGCCGCATCCAGGCAGGCCAGTTCGCCGACTTGATCGTCCCGTCCCAGGACTACTTCACCGTTGCCGATGAAGAGATCTCCTTCCTGACGTCCGATCTCACCGTGGTGGGCGGGCGCATCGTCTATGGCGCCGGCGACTTCGCCAAGCTCGACGCGAACGCGCCGCCCCCCGCCATGCCCGACTGGTCGCCCACGCGCCTGTTCGGCGGTTATGCCGCCTGGGGCGACCCGGAAGGCGCCGGCAAGAACTCGCTGGACTACAAGCGCTTCGCCGCCGCCTGCGGTTGCGCCACTGCGTGCGGCATGCACGGACACAGCCACGCCAACGCGTGGGCGTCCAGCGTTCCGGCTTCCGACCAGAAGTCGTTCTTCGGCGCGCTGGGCTGCTCTTGCTGGGCCGTGTAAAGGACGAAGCCATGTCGACCGTTTCGAACTCGCTTGCCGGCATCGCACGCCCCATCCTCGGGGGCCGCGTCATCCGCTTCGTGGCGTATCTGGGCTTGTGCGCGGCCTATCTGCAGGGAGGGCTGGTCAAGCTGACCGACTTTCCCGGCGCCATCGCCGAGATGACCCATTTTGGCCTGACGCCCGCGCCCTTCTTCGCCGTCGTCGTGATCGCGCTGGAGCTCATCGCCTCGCTCATGATCCTCACTGGATGGCATCGGTGGCTCGGCGCCCTCGGATTGGCGATCTTCACCCTGATCGCCACGTTCGTTGCCCTGCAGTTCTGGGAGATGCCGCCCGGCCAGGCGCGCTTTTTCGCGGCCAACTCGTTCTTCGAGCACCTTGGTCTGGTTGGTGGGTTCCTGCTGGTGATCTGGCAGGACCTGAACGAACGCCGGTAACGGCGTGCACCGCGTTCGTTGGACGGGCGGCGCGCTGCCGGTCCAACGGCGCCGTGCGATCAACGATTACTTTGAACACCATGGAACAGACACCCGTATCTCCCCGATTCACCGGCCTTCTGGGCTTTAACGCGGGATACGTCGATACGGCGGGGTTCCTGGCACTGAATGGCTTGTTCACCGCGCACGTGACGGGCAACTTCGTGACGCTGGGCGCCGCCTTCGTCCACGGAACGACCGGCGCCTTCGCCAAGCTGCTGGCCTTGCCGCTCTTTTGCGTCGTCGTCGTCCTGACCCGAATCTTCGCAACCAGCCTTGGCGCCGCCGCGGACACCGCGATGTCCAGACTCATGTGCGCGAAGGTGCTGCTGCTGGCCGCCGCGGCCTACGTCTTGGTCGCCCACGGTCCATTCTCCGACAGCGACGCGCCTGCCGCGGTGACCGGCGGCATGCTGCTGGTCGCGGCCATGGGTATCCAGAATGCCATCCAGCGCATGCACCTGGGCAGCGCGCCGCCTTCCACGCTGATGACGGGAACCACCACCCAGGTGATGATCGACCTCGCCGATCTCTGCAAGGGCGTCACCGGCGAGGCACGTGCCACCGCCTTGGGACGGTTGCGCAAGATGTTGCCGGCATTGGCTGCGTTTGCCTCTGGCTGCGCCATTGCCGCGCTTCTGTACTGGGCGTCGCTCATGTGGTGTTTCATTGTGCCGCCCGTCATCGCGGCGCTCGCAACCCTCGGCATCAGGCGTGCCGGGCCGGGCTGAGCGCCGGGCGGCTTCCCCTACTTACGGGTGCCGCGCCATACCTTCGAACAATGTCGAAATGCGAACGTATCCCATATCCTGACGCTCTCGTTGAAGCCCGCGGCACGGCCGGGCGGATGAGACACGGTCCCACAGCACGGCGCAATGCGTCCCCCTCAGATTCAACCCCAGGTGATATCCATGTCCCAAGCAAAGCTCGAAGTCCTGACCCCGCAGAACAGCCAGATCATCTTCATCGACCACCAGCCGCAGATGGCCTTCGGCGTGCAGTCGATCGATCGCCAGACGTTGAAGAACAACACGGTCGGCCTGGCCAAGGCCGCCAAGGTGTTCAACGTCCCCACCACCATCACCACCGTCGAAACCGAGTCGTTCTCGGGCTTCACCTATCCGGAACTGCTGGACGTGTTCCCGAACCAGAAGGTGCTTGAGCGTACCTCGATGAACTCGTGGGACGACCAGAAGGTGCGTGACTCGCTGGCCGCCAACGGCCGCAAGAAGGTTGTCGTCGCCGGCCTGTGGACCGAAGTCTGCAACACCACCTTCGCCCTGTGCGCCATGCTTGAAGGCGAATACGAGATCTACATGGTCACCGACGCATCCGGCGGCACGACCAAGGAAGCCCATGACATGGCTATCCAACGCATGGTGCAGGCCGGCGTCGTGCCGGTCACGTGGCAGCAGGTGATGCTGGAATGGCAGCGCGACTGGGCCCGCCGCGACTCCTACGATGCCGTGATGGCCATCGCCAAGGAACACTCGGGCGCCTACGGCATGGGCGTAGACTACGCCTACACCATGGTGCACAAGGCCAAGCAGCGCACGCAGACCGCCCACGAGGCCATTGCGCCCGTGGCGGCCCCCGTCATCGCCCGCTGATGCCGCAGGTTGGCGGCCGCTATCGCAGCGGCCGCCGACCTATCTGTCTTCCCCGCAGCCTGCTCGCCCGAGCCCTCCATGACAACCGCCGACACCCGCCCCGCCGACCAAGCCCCGCCTTCCTCCCCATTCGCCTACTCCGCCTTTTCGGTGATCTGGATCGCCACCGTGCTGTCGAACATCGGCACGTGGATGCACGACGTGGGCGCGGGCTGGCTCATGACGTCGCTGTCGCCGTCGCCCATGTTCGTGGCCCTGGTGCAGACTGCGGGCGCCTTGCCCGTCTTCCTGCTGTCGCTGCTGGCCGGCGCGCTGGCCGACACGATGGATCGCCGCAAACTGCTGCTGATGGTCCAGATCGCGATGGGCTTCATTGCGCTGGCGCTGGGGCTGGTCGTCTGGTTTGGCCTGACCACGCCGTGGGTGCTGCTGGGCTTCACGCTGCTGATGGGCATCGGCACCGCGCTGTCCGCGCCCGCCTGGCAGGCCATCGTGCCCAGCCTGGTGCCGCGTCCTTCCCTGCAGCAGGCCATTGCGACCAACAGCGTGGGCATCAACGTCAGCCGCGCCATTGGTCCGGCGCTTGCCGGCGTACTGATCACCAGCCTGGGCGTGGCGATCCCGTTCTTCGTGAACGCGGTGAGTTTCATCGTCGTCGTCGCCGCGCTGATCTGGTGGAAGCCGCCGGCGGCCGCGGATAAGCGCCTGCCGCGCGAGCAACTGTTCCATGCCATGCGCGCCGGGCTGCGATTCGCCCTGCACAGCGCGCCGCTCAAGTCGACCCTGGTGCGCGCCGTCGCCTTCTTCCTGTTCGCCAGCGCCTACTGGGCCCTGCTGCCCGTGATCGTGCGCCAGGTGCTGCAGGGCGGCGCCCTGCTCTACGGCATCATCCTCGGCTGCGTCGGCGCCGGCGCCGTGATCGGCGCCATGGTGCTGCCTCCGCTGCGCAAGAAGCTCGGCCCGGACCGCAGCGTCATGGCCGGCACGCTGGGCACGGCCCTCACGCTGGTGGTGTTTGCGGTGGTGCCGCATCCCGTGGTGGCCGGGGCATTCAGTTTCCTGGCCGGCGCGTCGTGGATCATGGTGCTGACCTCGCTGAACGTGTCCGCCCAGGTTGCGCTGCCCGACTGGGTGCGCGCACGCGGACTGTCCATCTTCGTCACGGTGTTTTTCGGTTCGATGACGGCGGGCAGCATGATCTGGGGCCAGACCGCTGTGCACGCCGGCGTTCCGGCCGCCATGCTGATCGCGGCTGCGGGCGCCATCATTGCGATGCTCCTGACCCGCAAGGCCAAGCTGCAGCTTGGCGCCGATCTGGATCTGGCGCCGTCGATGCACTGGCCCGAGCCGCTGATCGACCAAGAGGTGTCGCACGACCGCGGTCCGGTGATGATTACGGTGGAATACCTGATCGATCCGGCGCAAGGCGCGGCATTCGTGCGCGCCATGCAGCACGCCGGCGCCGAGCGTCGCCGCGATGGCGCATACGCGTGGGGCATTTTTGAGGACGCCGCCCAACCCGGCCGATACCTCGAATACTTCCTGGTGACGTCCTGGCTCGAGCACCTGCGCCAGCACGAGCGCGTCACGCACGCGGACGAGGACCAGCAGGCGGAAGTCCGCGCCTTCCATATCGGAGACGCGCCGCCCCGGGTCTCGCACTTCGTGGCCCCGGTGCCGCAATAAACCAGGAAGCGCGACCCGGGCGCTGCCCGCACACACCGTTACATGAGAACCATGATTCCTGACTAGAATTGCGCCGACAGGGATTTTGGTGCCGCGAGCCGACAGGCTCCGGCCTGGTGTGCGACATGGAAAGTACTCCTCGCTTCGAGGCAGTCAACGGAGCCCGTTTCGAGGTTCTTTGGGTGGACGGCGACCGGGCCTTCGGGCGCGGCGCCTCCGGGCTTGCCGTCTGGCTGAGGCCGAACGACAGCTCCGAATCCGCACGGCACCTGCTGGTTCACGAATACGGCCTGCGCGACCACCTGCATCCCGACTGGGCCGCCGTGCCCATCGAGCTGGCGCGCGTCGGCGGTTCCACCATCCTGTATCTGCAAGATCCCGGCGGACGACCCCTGGCGACGCACGGCTTGCAGGCGATGCCCGCGCCGATGTTTCTGCGCTTCGCCATCGCGGCTGCGATGTGCCTGGGGAAGATGCACAACGCCGGATTGATCCACCGGAATATCAAGCCGGCGCACATCCTGTTCGATGAACAACATGGGGCCGCTCACCTGACCGGCTTTTCGTTCTCCACCCCGCTCGGTACGTACCAGGCGGCGCCGGCTTCCCCACCGGGCGATGTCGTGGGCACCCCCGCCTACATGGCGCCGGAGCAGTCCGGCCGGTCCGGACACCGCGCCGACGCACGGTCCGACCTGTATTCGCTTGGGGTCGTCTTCTACGAAGCCTTGACCGGCGAGCTCCCCTTTCAAGGCGAGTCGCCTTTGGCATGGCTGCACAGCCATTCGGCGCGCGTGCCGGTGGCGCCGGCCGAGCGAAACCGCGATGTTGCCGCGAACCTGTCGGCCATCGTCATGAAGCTGCTCGAGAAATCGGCGGACGACCGGTATCAGACGGCGCAAGGGCTTGCGGCAGATCTTCAGTGCTGTCTTTCCACGCTGATGGCGGACCCTGGCGCCGACCCTGGCTTCGTGCCGGGCCGATACGACCATCCAGGCCGCGTCCGCGTTCCTGCGACGCTTTACGGCAGGGGCGAAGAGCTTGACGTTCTGCTGGCGGCCATGGGCAGGGTGGCGGGGTCGGGACGCGCCGAGGTGGTGCTCGTCTCGGGGGAACCCGGCGTGGGCAAATCCATCCTCATCGAAGAGTTGCATCGCCTCGTCGGCAGCGAATACACCCTGCTTGCCAAGGGCAAGGGCGATCCTCACAACCACGCCGGGCCCTACGCCGCGCTGGTGGAGGCGGCCAGAGGCCTGCTCCAGGCCGTGCTCGCCAAGAATGAAAGCGATCTGGGCGAGTGGAGGGAGAGGCTGCGCGTCGTGGTCGCGGTTGGCGGCGACAGCCTGCTTGCGTTGATCCCCGAGTTGGCCTTGATCGTCCCGGACGCGTCGGGCCTGTTCGCGGAGGGCGACGCCAGGGCTCGCTTGCGCCTGGCCTTTCAGCATCTGTTTTGCGCGTTCTCGTCGCCGGGCCATCCGCTGATCCTGTTGCTGGACGACCTGCAGTCGGCGGACGCCGCGAGCCTGCGTGTGGTCGAGCAACTTGCGTTGGCCGGACTTCAGAACATCCTGGTCGTGGGCGTCTATCGCGCGGAAGAGGTGATGGCGCGCCACACGCTCGTGGAATGCATCTCCAGCCTGCGTGCCAGCACGACGCCCCTCACCGAGATTGCCCTCCATAACCTGCAGGAGCGCGATTCCGCCCGCCTGATCGCCGACGCGCTGCAAAGCCCGCCGCCGGTGATCGACCCGCTCGTCGGCCTGGTACAGGCCAAGACGGCCGGCAACCCGTGCTTCATGTTGCGGTTCCTGACCACGCTTACGGCGGAACGACTGCTGCACTACGATGCGGGGAGCCAACGCTGGATCTGGGATGCAGACGCGATCCGCGAGCAGGCTTATACCGACAATGTCGTCGGCATCATCGTCCAGCAAGTCGAGCGCCTGCCGCCGGACAGCCGCGAAGCGCTTCAACATATGGCATGTCTGGGACACGACGCGTCGCTGGACAAGCTGGCGATCGCCCTGGACTGGAAGCGGATCGGCGTTGCCAAGGCAATGCGCGAATGCGAGCGGCAGAGCCTCGTGTTCCGGACCGACGAGGTGTATCGCTTCCCGCACGACCGGGTGCAGGCGGCCAGCTACGCGCTGATCCCCGAGCGGCAACGCGCGGCCACGCACCTGTCGATCGGCCGGCGTCTCGGCCAGGGCCTGACACCGGAACAGATCAAGGGACAGGTGTTTGAACTGGTCGACCAGTTCAACCGGGCGTGGCATCTGGTCCGCAGTCCCGAAGAACGTGCCCGCCTCGCCGACCTGAACGCACTGGCCGGCACGCTGGCCAAGGACACCGCCGACTATCTGGCGGCCATCCGATACCTGGAGGCCGCCTCGGCGTTCCTGGCCGACGACGGCAAGCAGCGCCAACCCCAGCTCGCCTTCAACATCGAGCTGACGCGGGCCGAGTGCGAACTGCGCAATGGCTCGATGGGAAGCGCCAAGCACCGGCTGGCCCGGCTTGGCCAACGCGCCGGGTCATTGCCGGATCTGGCCCGTGTCACCCGACTGCGCGTCGAAGTGTTCATGGCCTTGGGCGAGCGGCACGAAGCCGTTCAGGCCGGACTGCAATACCTTGGCCGAGCCGGCATCGACTGGACGGAAAGCCCCGCGCAAGAAATCGTGCTGGACGAGTACGCCGAGTTCAATACGCGCCGGGCGGGCCGGCCCGCCGCCGCGCTGCTCGGCTTGCCCGCCATGGACAACGCAGAGGCGGAAGGCACGATGGGCGTCCTGACCGCGCTGCTGCCCCCGGCCTGGACGCTGTTCGCGGATCTTCGCGAGCTGATCATCCTGCGGATGGCCAACCTGAGTCTGCGCCATGGCAATACGGATGCGTCCAGCCTGGGCTATGCCTGGCTAGGCATGATCCTGGACACGCGCACGGGCGACTACGCGGACGGCTACGCGTTCGGCAAGCTGGGAGTCGACCTGATCAAGCAGCGCGGACAAGTCCGGTTCAGCGCCCGGGTCCACCAGGTCTTCGGCGGCCAGATCGTTCCGTGGTCGCAGCCCATCGGCGAAGCGCGCGACATGCTCCAAACCGCCTTCGAGCTTGCCAGCCAGCAGGGCGACTGGACCTATGCGTCCTTTTCGCTCAACAGCGTGGTGACGCACATGCTTGCCACCGGCGGCGCATTGAGTGCCATACGCGCCGACGCCGGCCGGGGCATGGAATTCGCGCGCAAGGCCGGCCTCGAAGTGCTGGATCGTTTTACCTCGCAGCATCAACTGTGCAAGATGCTCCAAGGCCACACGACCCAGTTTGGCGCCCTGGACGACGCCTCGTTCAGCGAGGCCGATTTCGAACGGCAGATCCAGGCGGAGCCGGGACGCAACGTCATCGCCTGCTGGCACTACCTGCGCAAGCTGCAGGCGAGAGTCTTCGCCGGCGATTTTGCCGGCGCCGTGCGCGCAAGCCAGGATGCCGCGGCGTTCGTCTGGACGTCCCACGGGTTCGTCGAGGAAATGGAGTTCCATTTCTACTCCGCCTTGGCGCGCGCCTGGTGCCCCATCCCGGCGTGTCCGACGGAGCGGGCGGCGATGCTGACAGCCCTGGAGCGCCATCTGACGAAGCTGCGGTTGTGGGCGGCGTCCAGCCCCTCCAACTTCCAGAGCCAGCGCATGCTGATCGACGCCGAAGTCGCGCGATTGAATGGCGATGTCCTTGGCGCGATGCAACGTTATGACGACGCCATCCACTGCGCGAGCGACCACGGCCTCGTGCACGTCGAGGGGCTGGCGAACGAATGCGCCGCGCGGTTCTTCGAACGCCGCGGCCAGCAGCGCATTGCGCACACGTATCTGCAGCACGCGCGCGCCTGCTATCAGCATTGGGGCGCGTCGGGCAAGGTCCGGCAGATTGACGCCCAGCACCCCACGCTTTTCGCGGACCGCCACGGCGCCGCGCCTGGCGCGACCATTGAAACGCCGGTGGAGAGCCTGGATCTGGCGACCGTCATCGACATCTCGCGCGCGCTGGCCAGTGCACTCGATCTGCAGACCCTGCTCGACAAGCTGATGAAGATCGCGCTGGAGCAAGCCGGCGCAACGCGTGGCGTGCTGGTCCTGCAGGCCGGCGACGAGCTGTATGTCCGCGCCATCGCGACCACGGCCGGCGATTCCGTAACGATCAGCCAGCGCGCGCAGTCGCTTGAAGAGGTCGGCCTGCCGCGGCAGATCGTCAATTACGGCTGGCGGACCGGCGAAACCATCGTGCTCGACGATGCCTGGTGCGCGGGCGCATTCACCGGCGATTCCTACGTGCGCGCCGCGCGGCTGTCGTCCGTGCTGTGCCTGTCCTTGACGACGCAGTCCAAGTCCATCGGCGTGCTTTACCTGGAGAACACGTTGGCGCGCGGCGTGTTCGCGCCCCACCGCACCGCCGTGCTGCGTCTGCTGGCATCTCAGGCCGCCATTGCGATCGAACGTGCGCGGCTGTACCGCGACGTGGCGCAGCGCGAGGCACGGATCCAGCGCCTGGTCGAAGCCAACATCATCGGGATCTGGTTCTGGAGCACGGACGGCCAGGTGCTTGAGGCCAACGACCTGTTCCTCTCGATGACCGGCTACGAGCGCGATGACGTCATCACCGGCCGGCTGCGGTGGACAGCGCTTGTTTCCCGCAGCAGCCCGGTGACGCTGGATGAACTCCTGCTGCGCGAGACGGCCGAGTCGGTGGAGACCGAACTGATGCGCAAGGATGGCCGGCGCGTGCCCGTGCTGTTCGGGTCGTGCCGTTTTTCGGCCGACGACAACCAGGGCGTCTCGTTTGTGCTGGACCTGTCCGAGCGCAAGGCTGCCGAGGTCAAGATGCAGCAGATCCAATCGGATCTCGCCCACGTGACGCGCATGACCACTGTCAGCGCGATGACGGCGTCGATCGCACACGATGTCAGCCAGCCGGTGTCGGCAATGCTGTCGGAGGCGCAGGCGGCACTCAACTGGATTGCGCGCACGCCGCCCAATACGGAAGAGGTCGCCGAGTCACTGCGGCGTATCGTGGGCAGCGGCCAACGTGCCGGCGCAATCATTTCCGGCGTGCGCGCGCTGATCAAGAAAGCGCCTGCCGCCTTCGGCCCGATTGACGTGAACGCACTCGTCAAGGAAACCGTGGCGCTGCTGAGGAGCGAGCTCGATTGCAGCGACATCGAACTCGTCCTGGATCTGCCGGACGCGCCCCTGCACACGACCGGGGATCGAATCCAGCTCCAGCAGGTGCTGCTGAACCTTTGCGTCAATGCGGTCGACGCCATGAAGCATGCGGACAGCCCGCGACGGCTGACGATCGTGACCCGGCAGCCTTCACAGGACGAAATGTTGGTGGAGGTGTTCGATACGGGCAGCGGCATTGACGCCGAGTCGGTGAAAAAGCTGTTCGACCCGTTCTTCACCACCAAGACCAAGGGCCTGGGAATGGGCCTTGCCATCTGCCGGGAGATCATCGAGCTGCATCAGGGCCAGATGTGGGCGCGGCCCAACAGCCCGGTGGGCGCGGTGTTCTTTTTTTCGCTGCCCGTGCAGGCTTGACGCGTCCGCCGTTACACCGTGTCGGCGTCCGTTCGCGATTCCGGCGAGTGCGCGGCGACCCTGGGATTGACCTTCATGATCATCTGCACCAACTGGGCAAAACTTCGCGCCTGCATTTTGCGGTAGGCGCTTGCCCGGTGCGCCTTGACGGTCACTTCGCTGATTCCCAACTGCTCCGCGACTTCCTTGTTCAAGCAGCCGGATGCGATCATCTCGATCACTTGCCGCTCGCGCGCCGTCAGCGATTGATAGAGCGCCAGGATCTTCTCGAATTCCTGCTCGCTGGCGCGCCGAGCAACGTCCGACTCCAGCGCGCGATGCACGGAATCCAGCAGGCGCTGCTCGGAAATGGGCTTTTCCAGAAAATCGATCGCGCCGGCCTTCATGGCCTTGACCGTCCGGCGAATGTCGCCAAAGCCGGTCACGACCACGATGGGCAGATGATCCCCCAGTTCGCGCATGCGGGCCTGCAACTCCAACCCGTCACCATCCGACAGTTGAAGATCCAGGATCAGGCACGAGGGCACCTGAGGACGCGTCGCCACCTGAAAGGCGCTGATCGAGTCGAAGGTCTCGGCATGGATGCCGATCGACGAAAGCAGGCGAAACAGCGAATCGCTGACCTCCGGGTGGTCGTCAACGATATATACGATCGCCGTGGGCGCGCCCGGTTTTTGAATGTTCAACGCTAAGACTCCTTGCGAGGCGGGCTTCGATTTTTTCTTGCCTCGCATGCCGCAAAGGGCTGCCACCAAGTACAAGTGCGGCGATTTTAAGCGTTTGGAATTGTCCCCCTTATTGGCCGGCACCTTGGTGACTGGGATACGGTGCGGCTCAGCGAGCTGTGCATGCGGTACATGTCAGGCGCTGAGGATCCGCAGCCTGACTGATTACTTCTTCTTCGCGCAGTCGATCACGCTGGCGTGCTCGATGATGTCGTTCTTGTCGGTGAACAGCGTGATGCTGCAGAAGTAATCGATCACCGTGCGGTTTTCCGTGTAGCCCACCTTGCGATAGACCGGTTCACTGCTCACCGGCATCTGGCCGCTGACGCCCCGACCGCCGATGGTGACCGAGGTGGTCCTCTGCCCGACGTACTCGACGCCGGTCTGCACGAACACCTTCTCGTCCGTGGTGTGGGTCTGCACGCGGTTCCACGCGTAGAAACCGCCGCTGCCGTAGGACGAGGGACCCGTGCCCTGATCCGGCCTGCCAAACAGCTTGAACGCGTTCTTGGCCGGTTGGCCCACAAGTTTCTGAGCCGCGACCTCAACGTCGTTGGGTGCGGCGGGCTGCATGGCGCAACCACTGAGGGCCAGAATCGTGAGGGCCAGGCAACCGTGTTTGAGTGACGGCATCGGGACAGACTCCTTGGGGAGATGAACGGATAGCAAGCATACCTGCTTATGCGTCCCCTTTAGATGTCCGGCGTTGCGGCATTTGCCGCTGTCGCAGCGGCAGGCTGACGCGCCATCTCGATGAACGCCCGCTGGTAATCAAGGGCATCGTCGGCCTCGCGCGATCCAAGAAATATCTGTTTGGCAATGCCGCGTGCGCCCAACCGCACCGGCACCAGGTCCATCTTGACCGCGTATTCCTCGACCAGCCAGCGCGGCAGCGCGGCCACGCCACGGCCGCTGGCCACCATCTGCAGCATGATGTCGGTCGTCTCGATCGCCTTGTGCCGCTTGGGCGTGACACCCGCCTTCAAGAGGAACTGGTTGTAGATGTCCAGCCGCTCAATGTCGACGGGGTAGCTGATCAGCACTTCCTGAGTCAGTTGCTCGGGCTTCACATAAGCGACCGACGCCAGTGGATGCCCCTTGGCCACGACCAGCACTTGTTCGTAATCGAACACCGGCTCAAACTTCAACCCCGGCTTGAATAGCGGGTCGGGCGTGACCAGCAGGTCGATTTCATAGCCGAAAAGGGCGCCGATTCCGCCGAACTGGAACTTCTGCTTGACGTCCACATCCACGTCGGGCCAGGCGGCCAGATATGGCGCCACCACCTTGAGCAGCCACTGGTAGCACGGGTGGCATTCCATGCCGATGCGCAATGCGCCGCGCTCGCCTTGCGCGAACTGGCCCAGCCGCTCTTCGGCAAGATCCAGTTGCGGCAACACCCGGTTCGCCACCGCCAGCAGGTACTGGCCGGCCTGCGTCAGGCGAAGGCGTCTTCCTTCCCGCAGCCAGATGTCGGTGCCGAGCTGCTGTTCCAGCTTTTTCATGCTGTGGCTCAGGGCCGACTGGGTCAGGTTCAGCACGCCCGCCGCAGCCGTCAACGACCCTTGCTTTTCGACCTGCTGCACGATGCTCAGATGGATGCGTTCAAGCATATCTATGATCTAGATTCATGGATTCGTGAAATAAAACCATTTTACGTCATGGATATTGATATTTAGCATTGCGTTCTTGTTTGCCGCTGTGTTCCGCACGTTGACCTGATCAACACGCACGTTCCATGGCAAGTCGACCCCCTCCGTGCCGATTGGCTCCATGGAAGCAAAGATGACACACCCGCTCCGCCTGGTCGCCGTTTCCGGCGGCATGCAACGTCCCTCCAGGACCACCGCCCTGGCAGAGGAACTGCTGGCGCTGATCGCCAACGAAATCCCCTGCGAACCCCGGCTGGTCGAAATGGGCCGGATTGCCCCGCAGCTAGCCGGTGCGACGTGGCGCTCCAATCTGCCCGACACGGTCGAGCGCGAGTTGGCCGCGGTGGAGCAAGCCGATGTCCTGGTAGTGGCAACGCCCGTCTACCGCGGCTCCTACACCGGCCTGTTCAAGCACTTCTTCGATTTCATTCACCAGGACGCGCTGATCGACAAGCCGGTTCTGCTTGCCGCCACCGGCGGCAGCCAGCGCCATGCGCTGGTGATCGACCACCAGTTGCGGCCGTTGTTCAGCTTCTTCCAGGCGCGCACGCTGCCGCTCGGCATCTACGCGACCGACGAGGACTTCGACGACTACCGGCTTAAGAACGACGCGCTGATCCAGCGCGCCGGATTGGCCGTCCAACGCGCACTGCCGCTGGTCGAACTGACCCGGCAGATGCGATCCGCCGCCGCTGAAGCCATCGCGGCCTGAGGCGAAGGCCCAGCCTCTTTTTCTGCGGGCCGCGCAGAAGCGGTTCTGCAACCGCCGGCCCTGCCCGCACCGAACTCACGCTCATCGCAGCACTTTTGCATCCGACCATCATGAACAAAGACTTCACCTTCAGCATCAAGAGCCTTCGCTTCGATGAAAACTATCAGCCGTCGGACAGCACGCGCATCACGACCAACTTCGCCAATCTGGCCCGAGGCGAAAGCCGCGAGCAGAATCTGCGCAACACGCTGAAGATGATCGACAGCCGTTTCAACGACCTGGCGCATTGGGACAACCCCACGGGCGATCGCTACGCCGTCGAGCTCGACATCATTACCGCCGAAATGACGCTCGGCGCAAACGGCAACGCCAATGCGTTTCCGCTGATCGAAGTCTTGAAGACCAACATCGTCGACAAGAAGACCGGCAACCGCATCGATGGCATCGTCGGCAACAACTTCTCGTCCTACGTGCGCGACTACGACTTCAGCGTGTTGCTGCCCGAATACAACGACAACAAGTCCACGTTCAGCACGCCGGACGATTTTGGCGACCTGCACGGCAAGCTGTTCAAGCACTTCGTTGAATCCGAGGCCTACAAGGCGCACTTCAAGAAGCCGCCGGTCATCTGCATCAGCGTCTCCAGCAGCAAGACCTATCACCGCACCGACAACCACCACCCGATCCTGGGCGTGGAATATCAGCAAAGCGAATTCTCCCCGACCGACCAGTACTTCGAGAAGATGGGCCTGCAAGTGCGCTACTTCATGCCGCCCAACAGCGTTGCGCCGCTGGCGTTTTACTTCCAGGACGACCTGCTGGGCGCCTACACCAACCTGGAGCTCATCGGCACCATCAGCACGATGGAAGCATTCCAGCGCATCTATCGCCCCGAGATCTACAACGCCAATTCCGCGGCCGGAAAACGCTATCAACCCAGCCTGAAGAACCAGGACTACTCGCTGACGCAGATCGTCTACGACCGCGTCGAACGCAGCCAGCTCGCCGTCAAGCAGGGCAAGTTTGCCGAGGCGCACTTCATCAAGCCGTACAAGCACGTGCTTGATCAATGGGCTGCCAGCCACTCCCACCAATAAACCGAACACAGACGGACACCCGCCATGAAAGAGCTTTTGCCCACCTCGACCGCCGGCAGCCTGCCCAAACCCTCCTGGCTTGCTCAGCCCGAAAAGCTCTGGTCGCCCTGGAGCCTGCAAGACGGACAGCTGATCGAGGGCAAGCAAGATGCCCTGATCCTCGCCCTGAAAGAACAGGAGCTGGCCGGCATCGATATCGTCAGCGACGGCGAGCAGACTCGCCAGCACTTCGTCACCACGTTCATCGAACATCTCGACGGCGTTGATTTCGAAAAGCGCGAGACCGTCCGAATCCGCGACCGCTACGACGCGAGCGTGCCGACCGTCGTGGGCGCCGTCAGCCGCCAGAAGCCGGTCTTTGTCGAAGACGCCAAATTCTTGCGCCAACAGACCAAGCAGCCGATCAAATGGGCGCTGCCCGGCCCCATGACCATGATCGACACGCTCTACGACGCGCACTACAAAAGCCGCGAGAAGCTGGCCTGGGAGTTTGCAAAGATCCTCAATCAGGAAGCCCGCGAACTGGAAGCCGCCGGCGTCGACATCATCCAGTTCGACGAGCCTGCGTTCAACGTTTTCTTTGACGAGGTGAACGACTGGGGCGTTGCGACTTTGGAGCGCGCCATCGAAGGACTCAAATGCGAAACGGCCGTGCACATCTGCTATGGCTACGGCATCAAG
This sequence comes from Achromobacter sp., assembly GCA_032015805.1. Classification (GTDB taxonomy): domain Bacteria; phylum Pseudomonadota; class Gammaproteobacteria; order Burkholderiales; family Burkholderiaceae_B; genus Achromobacter. The sequence continues at coordinate 29,450 of DALZRX010000002.1, read as the reverse complement.
GCCAACACCGATTGGAAAAAGACGCTGGGATCCGAGTGGCGCCAGTACGAGGAGTCTTTCCCCAAGCTGCAGAAATCCAGCATCGATATCGTGTCGCTGGAATGCCATAACTCGCATGTTCCCATCGACCTGATCGAACTCATTCGCGGCAAGAAGGTGATGGTCGGCGCCATCGACGTGGCAAACCACACCGTCGAAACACCCGAGGAAGTGGCCGCGACGCTGCGCAAGGCGCTCAAGTTCGTGGATGCGGACAAGCTTTATCCGTGCACGAACTGCGGGATGGCGCCGTTGCCTCGTGCCGTGGCACGAGGCAAGCTGAATGCGCTGAGTGCGGGCGCGGAGGTTGTCCGCCAGGAGCTTTTGGCTTAGGTGATGCCTTAAGCGGCACGCCTTGCCAGGCCGGGATTACCCGTAATAAGAAAATTCTCTCAATTCAGCGGGAATTTGTGATTACTGGCCACCCAACCCTGCATGCTAATTTTTCCCTGCGGTTCAGAGATCGCTTCATAACACTCAAGGGAATCACACCATGCACGCCGTGGGTAAAGCATGCCGCAAGGCAGGAATGGCATCGTCCATTCGCAGCACGTTTCTGAAGGCGCTGGGGCCGGCGCTGTGCGTCAGCCTGGCGCTGGGCCTGGCCGCCGCGCCAGCCCGGGCCGCGGACTTCCCGGGAGACAAGCCCATCAGCCTGGTCGTGCCGTTCCCGGCCGGCGGCGGCACCGACTTCATCGGCCGCTTGCTCGCCTCCGAGATGGGCAAGACGCTCAAGAGCACCATCGTGGTCGAAAACAAGGGCGGGGCCAACAGCAACATCGGCACCGCCTACGTGACCCAGGCGCGGCCCGACGGCCACACACTGCTGGTGTCGGGCGTGGGCATCGCCACCAACCAGGGGCTCTACAGCAAGCTGCCCTACAAACTCGATCAGCTTGACCAGATCGCGATCCTCGCCTTTGGCGCCGACGTGCTCGTGACCGCGCCCAGCTTTCCAGCCAAGACGCTGGCCGAGTTCGTGGACCTGGTGCACAAGCAGCCCGGCAAGTATTCCTACGCCTCGTCGGGCAACGGCACCACCGGTCACCTTGGCATGGAAATGCTCAAGCAGCGCGCCAAGCTGGACATCATGCACGTGCCGTACAACGGCGGCTCTGCCGCGATCAACGACGTGCTGGCGGGCCGCGTCGACGTCCTGTTCGTCAATCAGGACACGGCGCTGCCGCACGTGCGCGCCGGCAAGCTGCGCGCGCTCGCCATTGGCAGCCCCAAACGCAATCCCACTTATCCCGACACGCCGACCGTGGCCGAGAGCGGCTATCCAGGCTTCTCCTCCGAATACTGGTTCGGCCTGAGCGCCCCGGCCGGCCTTCCCGCACCCGTGTTTCAGCAACTGTTCGCAGCGACCCGCACCGCCATGCAGTCGCCCGCCATCCAGGAAAAGCTGGGCGCGGTGGGCCTGGTGATTCCTCAACTCACCGGCCCCAAGCAGTTCGTGACGCTGGTGGGCGCCGAAGTGGAGAAGTGGGGTGAGGTCGTGCGGGTGTCTGGCGCGCGTATCGATTGAGCCTGACAGCGCGGTTCGTTCGTCATGCCTGGCCGGCCTGCGCCGGCTCGGCTTCGATGGGCGCCAGGAAGTTCAGGCGCGTGAGCGTGTCGCGCGTGATGTCCACGACGGAATCGATGTGCGCACCGTGCGAGGCCGTGAGATACGAGATATAGAAGCGCGCCGGCGGAATGGGCGGGTCGGCGGGCAAGGCGCGCAACACGCCCATGGTGAGCATGTCCTGCAGCAGCGGCACGGGCAGAATGCCGATGGCGTGGCCGGCTGCGATCAAGCGTGAGATCAGCGCCAGTGAATTGGTGGTGCTGGGACCCGACATGTCGACGCCGCCCGAGGCCAGCCAGTTCTCGACCACGGTGTAGAGCGTGGAGGGCGGCGAGTGGGTGGCGATGTGATGGCCGCGCGCGTGCTCGGCGCGAAAGGGATCGGCTGAGATGTGCAGCGTGGGCGAAGCCACCCAGTGAAACGTCATCCAGCCAATGAACACGTCAGTGATGGTATCGCCCGTGGCGGGATTGGTTAGCAGCGCCATGTCCAGCTGGCCCGCGTTGAGCTTGCTGTTGAGCACCGAGCCCACATCCACCGTGATCTCCAATGCAAGCGAAGGATAGTGCTCCTTGAGCTGCGCGATCACGGCAGTCAGGCCCACGTTGGCCGAACACTCATCCGCCCCCAGCCGCAGCTTGCCGCCCAGGCTTCGATCCTTGCCGAAGTGTTCGAGCTGGCGTGTGCTGTGCAGCGCGCTCTCGGCGTGGCGCAACGCCGACTGTCCCACATCGGTCAGGCTCACGCGCTGACGCGAGCGGTCAAACAGCTGCACCTCCAATGCGCTTTCGAGCTCGCGGATGCGTGCCGACACGGCGGGCTGCGTCACGTGCAGATGGCGCGCGGCCGCGTGGATGCTACCCAGCTTGGCGGCCCAGTAGAAGGCTTCCAGCTGGCTTAGGGTTATCCGCATGATAAGAACTCTTTTTCAAACTGCGCCGAAACTTTGATTATTGGCCCGGAAAGCCCGCGTGATACCTTTTTTTCACCGGCTTCCGAGCCTTTTTCATTGTAGTGAAGACGACACGATGTATCTGATTCATCCTTTGCCCGCGGCCTTGCCGCCCGAGGACCTGGCGCTGTTGCTGAAGGCTGAGCCGGCCACCATCGGCCACTTCCAGACCACTGGTTTCATGCGCAGCGATATCCGCGCGCATCAGCAGGACGTGCGCATCGCCGGGCCGGCCGTGACGGTGCGCATGCCCGGCACCGATGGCGGCATTCTGCACCACGCAATGGGCTGCGTGCGCCCCGGCGACGTGCTGGTGATCGACCGGGCCGGCGAAGCGGTGACGGCGGCCTTCGGCGGCGCGATGGCTTACGCCGCGAAGCAGGCCGGCGTGGTTGGCATCATCGTGGACGGCCTTGTGACTGACCTGGGCGAACTGCGCCAGCACGGCATGCCGGTATGGTCGCGCGGTCCGTCTCCCATCACCACGCGCCTGCTGGGAATCGAAGGCGAATTCTGCGGCGCCATCCACTGCGGCGGCGTCATGGTGTCGCCCGGCGCGGCAGTCCTGGCCGACGAGAACGGCGTGCTGGTGCTGGATCGAAGCGCCGTGCGGGCTGCGGCGCAGCAGGCCATCGACTTCCAGAAGCAGGAACAGACCACGCTGGCGCGCCTGCACGCCGGCGAGAAATTTGCCGATATCGTGGGATCCCGCGCGCTGATCGAACGCGCCATCGCGACGGCCCAAGGAGCACGCGCATGAGTATCAACCTCGACCTCACGGACCTCGCCCATCGCCTGCGTTGGCGAGAGATCCGTTCCGAAACGCTGGTGGGCGATTACCTGGGCCGCATCGCCGCGCTCGACGGCTGGCTGCACGCCTATGTCGCGGTGTACGCCGACGAGGCGCTGGCCGCCGCGCGCGCGGCCGACTTGCAGCTCGACCAAGGAATCTGGCTCGGCCCGCTGCACGGCGTGCCGATCGCGCTCAAAGACCTGATCGATATCGCCGGCCGGCCCACCACCATCGGCTCTCCGATACACGCCAACACCATCGCTTCAAGCACGGCCGAGCTGGTGCAACAGTTGCAGCGCGCCGGCGCCATCATCCTGGGCAAGACTCACATGGTGCAGTTCGCCATGGGCGCTTGGGGCCCGAACCAGCATATGGGTACGCCGCGAAATCCCTGGGATGACCGCGTGCATCGCATCCCCGGCGGATCGAGCAGCGGCTCGGCAGTCGCGGTCGCGGGACGCCTGGCGCCGGCCGCCATCGGCACCGACACCGGCGGCTCGGTGCGCGTGCCCGCCAGCTACTGCGGGATCACCGGGTTCAAGCCCACCGTGGGCCGTATTTCGGCACGCGGCGTGGTCACGCTGAGCCAGACCCTCGACAGCGTCGGCGTGTTCGCTCATAGCGCGGCCGATGCGCGGCTGGTGTTCGATGCGTTGGCGCCAGCCACGCCTGGCGAATGGCGCGAACCGCTCGAGGCCTCCCGTTTCGGCATGGCCGGCGCCACACTGGGACGGCTTCCCGATGCGTTCCTGGTCGACGTGACGCCGGCTGTGCGCCAGGCCTACGAAGCGTCCATCGCGCTCTTCCACGGCCTGGGCGCGAAGATCGTCCAGGTCACGCCGCCCGCCTCGTTGGCCGAATTCAAGACCGTGACGGGCGACATCATGATGACGGAGGGCGTGGCGTCGTTCGAGCGCGAGATGACCGACCAGAACCTGCCGGTCGACGACTCGGTGCGGCCGCGCCTGCTCGTCGGGCTGGAGGTGCCGGCGGTGCGCTATCTGGCCGCGCTGCGCGAGCGCGACCGCCTGCAGGCCGAGATGCAAGCGCGGCTACAGGGCGTGGCGGGGCTGCTCACGCCCACCACGCTTACCACCGCGCTGCCGCTCGACGACGTGGACCACGGCAACGCGCCGGTGCACTACACGCGCATCGGCAACCTGTTGCAGATGTGTGGCGTGTCGGTACCCAACGGCCGCGACGACGCGGGCATGCCCACCGGTCTGCAGATTCTCTGCCCCGGCGGTGATGACCGCCTGGCGCTGTACTTGGCCGAGGTGTTCCAGCGCCATTCCGATTGGCATCGCGTGCGCGCCGACGCGCGCGCGCCGGCAAACGCGGCATAACCCGATGCCGTGGCGGGGCACGCGCGGCGCGCGTGCCCACACACAAAACAGGGGGAAACATGAAACGAAGCATTCTGATGGCGCTGCTGGCGACCATCACGACCTCGCTCGCTGCGGCCGGACCAGCCCGTGCCCAGACCGCCGCCATACCTGAGACCCACTTTGCCGTGGTCGGGGGTGGCAACCACAACTACACGTTCGGGGCGGTTGAAAAGCCGTTCTGGGAAAAGACCCTGCCCGAGGCCTCGGGCGGCAAGGTCACCGCCGAGCTGATTGGCCTGTCGGAGAGCGGCCTGAAAGGGCCGGAGATCGTTCGCCTGTTGCGTGCCGGCGCGCTTGACGTAGGCATGGGCGTGTTCGCCTTCGTGAGCGGCGACGACCCGACCTTCGAAGGTGTCGACCTGCCCGGCATGGCGACGGACTTCGCCACCGCGCGCAAGATGGTGGCCGCCTATCGGCCGGTGCTGGAACAACGCATGCTCAAGCGACACGGCGTGCGGCTGCTTGCCACCGTGCCGTACACGGCCCAGGTGTTCTTCTGCCGCACGCCGGTGAATCGCCTGGCCGACCTGAAGGGGCGCAAGGTGCGCACGCGCGGCAGCAACATGGCCGAATACGTGAGGGCGCTGGAAGCCTCGCCGGTGACCATTCCGTTTGCCGAGGTGATTCCCGCGCTGCAAACCGGCGTAGTCGATTGCGCGGTGACCGGCATCGGCTCCGGCAATGCCGCGAAGTGGTACGACGTGGCCAAGAACCTCTACCTGCTGCCGATTGACTGGTCCATCGGCTTCTACGCAATCGCCGAACGCCGCTGGCAGAAGCTCGATCCCGCCGTACAGCAGATCATGCTCAAAGAGGCGCAAGTGCTGGAGCAGCGTCTCTGGGACGAGACCGGCCGTGAGGGCGACTACGCGCTGGCATGCAACACCGGCCAGGGCGAATGCCGCATCCACACCCGGGCAGACATGCGGGCCACGGCGCCTACCGAGGCCGAGCGCACGGCGTTGCGCGAAGTGGCTACCGAGATGGCGAGCCGCTGGGCGCAGCGCTGCGGCGAGGAATGCGCCGCCAATTGGAGCGCGTCCGTGGGCCAGGCCCTGGGCGTGACGCTGCGCTGAACATCAAGGAACGCTCATGACGACAGAAATACATGGTTCTCTACGCCTGCTCGAGCGCGTGGCCCGCATCGGCGCCTGGATAGGCGGTCTCGGACTGCTGCTCGTGTCCTGGCTCATCGTGGCCGACCTCGTCGCGCGCAAGTTTGCCGGCGTCTCGCTCGGCGGCGCCGACGAGCTGGCCGGCTATACGCTTGCGGTGGCGAGCGCCTGGGCCTTTCCCATCACCTTGCTGCGCCGCTCGCACATCCGCGTCGACGTGGTCTACACCCAACTGCCCGCCAGGACACGCGTCGTGCTGGACATGTTCGCGCTTGCCTGCCTGGGCGTGTTCGTGGGCACCCTGACCTGGCACGCGTGGTTCGTGCTGGCCGACTCCATCGCCTTCCAGTCGGTATCCAACACGCCGCTGCAGGTGCCGCAATGGATTCCGCAGTCGCTCTGGTTTGCCGGCTACGCCTTCTTCCTGCTCACCATCGTCGTGCTGGGCGCCTGCGCGCTGGGCCGCGTGATGCGTGGCCGCTGGCAGGCGGTCAATGCGCTGATCGGCATCCACTCGGTGGAAGAGGGCATCGAAGAAGAAACCGCAGACGCGCCCGTGCCCGCGCGCACGCAAACCCAGGAGTGAGCCATGTTGATCATGACGATTTCGATGCTGCTCGGCCTGCTGGCGCTGAGCGTGACCGCGGCGGCCACCGTGGGCCTGCTGGGCATGAGCCTGGCTGGCGTCTATTCGCCGCTGAAATTGAGCAACGCCATCGGTGAGCTGGCGTGGGGCACCAGCGCCGAATTTCTGTTGGTCGCAATTCCGCTCTATGTCCTGATGGGGGAGCTGTTGGTGCATTCGGGCGTGGCCGGCCGCATGTACGGCGCCGTGTCCAAATGGGTGTCGTGGCTACCGGGCGGGCTGATGAACGCCAACATCGGCGCCTCGGCCATGTTCTCGGCCACCAGCGGCTCCAGCGTCGCCACCGCCGCCACCATCGCGACGCTGGCCCTTCCGGAGCAGCGCAAGTCGGGCTACAACGCGCCGCTGTTCCTGGGTTCGATCGCGGCCGGAGGCACACTCGGCATCCTGATCCCGCCATCGATAAACATGATCGTGTATGCACTGATCGCCAATGTGTCGGTGCCCAAGCTCTACCTGGCCGCCACGCTGCCGGCTGTCCTGCTCACCGCACTTTTCATCGCGCTGATCGCGGGTCTGTGCCTGTGGCGGCCGGGCCTGGCCGGCAAGCGCCCGACGGTGAGCTGGCCCGAACGCGTTGCAGCCCTGCCCCACCTGGTGCCGCCGCTCGCCATCTTTGCGCTGGTGATCGGCGTGATCTATTGCGGCGTCGCCACCGCCAGCGAATCTGCCGCGCTTGGCGTGGTGGCCGCCACCCTGCTGTGCGCCTACAAGCGCGTGCTGACTTGGGAGATGCTGAGCCGCGCCTTCGAGGCCACACTGCGCACGACCGGCATGATCATCCTGATCACACTGGCCGCGTTCTTTCTGAACTTCGTGCTGTCCTCGATCGGCCTCACCACCTTGCTGGTCGATGCCGTGACCGGCCTGGACCTGCCGCCGCTGGGCATGATGCTAGCCATCATCCTGTTCTACCTCCTGCTCGGCTGCTTCATGGACACGCTTGCCATGCTGGTCACCACCGCACCGCTCACCGTGCCCATCGTGGTGGCCCTGGGCTACGACCCGGTGTGGTTCGGCGTGATGCTGATCGTGCTGTGCGAAATGGGCCAGCTCACGCCCCCCTTCGGCATGAACCTGTTCGTGGTGCATAGCGTGCGCGGCCATGGAAAATTCATGGACGTGGTGGTGGGCGTGCTGCCGTTTCTCTTTATGCTGCTGCTGATGATCGTGTTGCTGCTGGCTGTTCCGCAACTGGCGTTGTGGCTACCGGGGCAGATGTCGACCCTGTAGGTGCGACGCAAAAGAAGGGGTGCACCCGCCGGCTACCGACGGAGAACGGGTGCACACGCCCCTGCGCGTCCAATCAGGTCAATTGATGATGTGGTTCTCTACCCGCCAACGCACCCGTCACACGACGTGGGAAACCCGCTTCGCAAGATCGCCCTTGAGCAACTCCGCCAACCGGGTCAGACCGTGCGTCAGGCGAGTTCGATCAATCGCTCCTCCCAACGACACCCGCAGCGCGACAGGGCTGGACGATCCGGTGGAGAACGACTCCGAGTCAGTGACACTCAGACCTTGTTGCATCGCCATCTGTGCAAGCCGGTAGAAGTCGATATGACGTGGCAACTGGAGCCAGAGGTGAAGCCCATTCGGGTCGGCCTGAATATTCCCCGGAAGGATCGATGCCGCGATGGTCTGGCGATGCCGCAGCTCATTTTTGACCTGTGCGAGCCATTGAACGGCAGCGCCCGATTCTATCCAGCTCGACGCCATGTCCGTCATCCAGGGAGTGGGCATCAGCGCCAGCGATCGCAAGGCATCGAGAACCGGGCTTAACGGCTCACCAGCGGGCACGACCAAGTAAGCGGTTCGAAGGCCTGGTGCGATGCATTTGGAGAGCGTCGAGACGTAGTAAACCGGCGTCGAAGACGCGTTGGTGGCCAGTGAAAACATCGTGCTCGGCGCACGCTCGGCCAACAGCCAGTAAGGATCATCTTCTATGACGGGCAGCGCGTATTTCTCTGCAACCCGCAACAACGCTGTTCGTCGCTCGGTCGACAGCGTTAGCGCGGTCGGGTTGTGAATCGTCGGATTCAAGTACAGCATCGCGGGACGATGTTGTTCGCAGACTCGCTCGAGGTCGACAGGATCCATGCCAAATTCATCTGACTTCACCCCGACGGCCCAGCGCTGGAGTACGCGAGCCGCGGCCAGGAAGCCTGGGTAGGTCAACTCATCGCAAGCAATGGCGTCTCCGGACTGGCTCCTGGCCAGAAGCAGCGCCGCGATAGCGGTTTGGGCGCCGGGGCAAACCACGATCCGTTCAATGTCCGTGTCGCCCGTCATCGGCTGCAACCATTTCGCCGCTGCGGCACGATGCCGATTGGCCCCGGCGCCCACGTGATAGCTCATCAGATCCATCGAGCTGGCGGCTGCCTGCGTCGCGCCGCTGCCTTGCGCAAGCATGTGCGAAAACTCTGCGCTGCCGAGCAAGGGAGGGATGTTCATTCCCAGATCAATCGTCCCGCCGGCTTCCGACCCGCAATAGGCCACATAGGTCCCACCTGCCCCCTGCGCTTCCAAAATCCCCTTCTGGCGGACTTCCGTATACGCACGAGTCACGGTCGTGAGGTCGACGCCCAATGTCTGGGCCAGTTCGCGCTGCGGGGGCAGGCGGTCGCCTGGCCGCAGGACACCATCTTCCACCGCAGTGACGATTTGCGTGGCGATCTGCTGGTACCGGGCGCCTGAACCTGCGGTAAGGGGTCGCACCCAAGACATGTTTGCTTTTTTCAGGCGACGCGGGAGAGACATGTTTTCTCTTGATGTAGGGTTTTCGGCCACTTCCGCAGGCGGAGAAGGCACGGGCCGGACAATTCAACTTCTTGTATGGATTTTAGCGGTAGAATTTGGAATCTTGTATGGATATCACCGCTCGTCTACGGGTAGTGATGAAGCTGCTGAAGCAGCGTTTTGAGGAAATGATGAATTTCTGGGTTCCCGTAGTCTTCGGTACGTTCAAGCTCGTCGTGTTGGGCGTGTGCATGTTCCTCGCGATCAAATCTCATCGCGATGGAGCCAGGAAGGAGAAGGAGAAAAAGGAGATGGAACGCCTCGAGAGCCTTAGAGGGCTGACTCAGGAACGTTGAGCCAACTAGCAGGGTAATGCGGAGCTGGAAGGTGTAAAGCCGCGCCGCTTGATTGTGGGCCTTTGCGGTTTGGAACGCCTTCGGGCATTTAAGGACGCCTTGCCCAAGCACTCCAAGAAAAAAGACCGCATGGGCGGTCTTTTTTGCTGGAGAAACTTGAAAGAGAGAAATAAAGTCGGTCGCAGGGAGGGGGGTCGAAAGTACGGGCGGCTGAGCGGCGAAACGGGCAGCCTGCCACTTGGCTCACACAGCCTTCGTGCTGGGCGAAAAAGCTGCGACGCTGAATTACAAAACCTGAAAGACGATATGACTGAAGCTATCGACATAATCACCCACAACCAAGCTGCCTGGAACCTTCAAGCCGCGCAAGGCTGCGCCTGGTCCCAGCCGGTGAGTTCGGAAGAAATCAGGGCCGCTCGTGCGGGCACCTGGAACGTTCGACTTACGCCCGGACCGCTGCCCTCCGGCTGGTTAGATGATGTACGTGGCCTGCGCGTACTTTGTCTGGCCGCCGGCGGAGGTCAGCAGGCGCCCCTTTTGGCGGCGGCAGGGGCAGACGTCACTGTCTTCGATTTTTCCGAGGGTCAGTTGGAGCAGGACCGAAAAGTAGCTGCGCGAGACGGTCTTGACCTGCGATGCGTCCAGGGGGATATGCGAGACCTCTCCATCTTCGACGATGCCAGCTTTGACTTGGTCTTCCACCCGATTTCCAATCTGTACGTACCCGACGTGCGCCCTGTCTGGCGAGAGTGCGCCCGAGTGCTGGCATCGCAAGGACAATTGTTGTCCAGCTTCTGGAATCCCGTGGTTTTCGTGGGTGATCGCGACCAAGCGCTCAGCGCCCAAGGCCTGGTGCGTCCCAACCGGCGACTTCCCTATTCGGACATCGCGCATTTAACCGCGCCAGACCTGGCGGCAAAACGCGAGCGTGGAGAGGCACTGGTGTTCGGGCATACGCTCGCAGACCAGATTGGCGGGCAACTTGACGCCGGTTTCGTGCTGACGGGCTTTCACGAGGACTGGCAACCTCACCCACGTTTCGTGGTTGAGAACGTGATGCCAACCTTTATAGCAACCAGAGCCGCAAAGCGTTAACCCACGCGCCGCGAGCCAAAATCGGGTTCGCCGGTTCCAGTTGCGTGCTGTCGCGGCGCCCTGCCAATCTGCCGGTCCACGAAGAATCCACATGCATCGACGCACTCCAAATACTGTGTTGATCACCCTTATGATCAGCCTCGGCTCCTTTAACGCTCCGACGCACGCCCAGGCCCTATCGACGCCAAAAGTGCAAGCTGGAAACGGACGCCCCTACGAGATCGCCGACAGCGAAGTATGGGACGTGCCCGATCCCGTTTCTAAACGGGGCTACCAAGTCTTCGTTGCGTTGCCGCCGTCATATGCCAAGCAGAATCAGGACCTGAATGTCTATCTTTATGTCGGCGCCTATGAGGCCTTGCGCAAAGGTGATCGACGCTATAACCAGACTGTGGACATGGTCTCCGACAACCGGACGTTGGAAGCGGCGCTGCAAAGAAGAAAGTACCCGAGCTTGAAACTGAAGTCAGCGGTCCTGAACGACGAGGATCATCTTACCGTCGCGCCGCGAGGCTTCACCCAGGGGTTGAAATATCTATTGCCAGCACGCTGAGCCATCACATAGCGCTGACATGATGCTTCAAGGCGAGCGACCGTAACCACGAACCGCACAACCACGTGGAGATGCCATTGAAGTTCGACGTTTACGGAAGATTTGCGCTGGAAGTGCTTCGCACGACCCGGGGGTGGGAGGCGTACCGCCTGACCGACGGCAAGCAGGTGCGTGCGGATGACATCATCATCCCGGCCGATATGGAGGTTGGAGATATCGCGGGATACCTTGATGATCTCCTTCACGAATTAGCTCGACCTGGGGACAGGATCAAAGAACTGTGAGGGCCTGGCGCCAACGCTGACGGCCCCTGACGCGCGGCGGGCGCACGATCGACATTTGTGAATGCGGCGCCTGCCAAGCGCGGGCTGCGGATTATGACGTGGCGGCCTCAATGACAGTCAGGATTGATCCCAGGCATCAATTGTCAGGAGCTGATCGGGAGAACATGCGGCCACACGGTCGGCATGCACCTGGACCTTGCCTATCCAACCGGGAGGCTGCGCGTACTCCTCGCCCTCGTCGATGCCGAAGATCCAGACGCCATCCTTGGATGGCAAGATACCGCCGCCTTCGATCAATGGCAGTACATCGCGAGCGCGTGCGACGTAGCGGTTCGGATAGCCGCCACCGGCGAACTTGTCGGCCTTGCGCACTTGCGTCAAATGCTCGATCCAACCGATGCCGCCAGCGCCCACTTCCCACTGCGCCAGGATGGCAGCACGACGCGCTGCTGGGTCGGCGCGTTCGCATTCCTCGGGGCTGCCTGTCGATACGATGATCCACCAGCCGATCATGTGTCACCCTCCATCCTGGAGGTAAGTGCCTCGAGGTTTAAAAACACAACCATTCAAATGCCTCCACGGTGTCCACACGATAAGCAGGGGAAGTTTACGCACATCTGCGATCGCCGGTCCAAATCAGGGCGTTGACTGAGATTTCGAAGGGCCGCTTACGCGGCCCTTGCAATTGGGTAATAGCTGATGTGGCGGTAGATCGAAGACCACCGGGTGAAGCATGGATGGCGCCACTTAAGATCGAGCGGCCACCATTGCAACGCTTTCCCGCAGCCAGCGATGAGCCGGATCTTCAGAGCGCCGCTCGTGCCAGGCCTGCTGATACGAGAACGCCGGAAGTTCGAGCGGCGGTGCAAACCGTTGCAGTCCCTTGTGCCGTTGCAGGGTTCCCACTGCCCGACGGGCCACGGTAAGTATCAGGTCTGTGCCTGCAATCGCGTCCACCGCCGCGCCCCAGTGAGGCAACACCAACGCCAATCGGCGCTGCCGCCCCATGGCAGCCAAAGCGACCTCAATCTCGTCACGCGCATCCGGACGTAGCGAAACCATCGCGTGAGGCCTTGCAATCCAGTCTTCGAAATCAAGAGGCACGCCGGCAGGCAAGACGCGCTTGTCGGCAACGCACACAAAGTCGTCGCGGAACAGTTCTTGGAGCTGAATGGACGAAGAAGCACTTGGGAATATTCCTAGTGCGAGGTCGAGCTCGCCATCGGCTAGCTGGGCCAACATGGCTTCTCTGCTGGCTTGGTTTATAGCCAGGTCAACACCGGGAGCGTGCTCCCGCACATGACGCACGAGATCTGGCAGCACCGCACGAGCTGCGTAGTCAGAAAGAGCCAGCCGAAACCGCCGCTCCGCCATCCCAGGTTTGAACTCCGGCGATGCCACAAGCGAATTCAGGCTGGCCAGTGCCTCGTTTAACGGCCTTACCAATGCCTCCGCCCGCGACGTCAGTTCGAACTTTCCTCCCCGTCGTACCAGCAGCGGGTCCTCGAAGGGCGACCGCAACTGCGCAAGCGAATGACTCACGGCAGGTTGACTCTTGTGAAGTCGCACGGCCGCGCGGCTCACATGTTTTTCCGCGAGTACGGCGTGCAAGACCAATAGGAGGTTCAAGTCGATCCGTCTCAGGTCATCCATAGCGCGAATATGAAAGGTGCATACAAACGATTTCCATGAATCTAGCACATACATCAACATGGAACTTTTGATCTGCCGCCATTAAAACGGACGAAGCCCTCATGTTGAACAAAGTCGAACTGCTCGCACCACTTGCCCTCGCCCTGCTCGCAGGCGCGGTGCTTCCCTTTCAGGCCGCCGCCAACGCCACGATCGGACGCATGATGGGAAATTCCCTCTGGGGAGCGCTAATCTCGCTCAGCGTGAGCCTGGCCGTCATCCTACCCACGATGGCCATCCTGCGTGTTCCGGCGCCCAACTTCGCGGCGGTAGCCCAAGGGCCGTGGTGGCTGTGGGTTGGAGGCGTGCTTGGCGCCCTGTATGTAGCTGCGGCCGCCGGCGTGACGCCAAAGCTCGGGGCGGGTGGCTTCCTGGTCTGCGTTGTCGCAGGCCAGATGGTGATCGCCGTGTTGGTCGACCATTTCGGGCTGATGGGGCTGGCGAGTAAGCCTCTAAACGTATATCGGATTGCCGGCGTCCTCTTGATCCTTGGAGGCGTATTCTTGATCCAAGGACCTGGCGGCAAAGCAAAGATGGCCCACATAGCATCCACCGCTCCGCTCACCCGGTGAGCCCGGCGCACGGGCCTCGGTCAAATTCGGCAGTTGATCTGATCTCGGGCCATCGACCTATACGCCGTCGATGGCCCAACGCAAGAAGCTCGCCAATGGCGAGCTTCTTTGCCGTACCAGAACTTCGAGTTCTACAGCCCGCGAGCGCTGTAGAGCGCTTAGTTCACACGATCCAGAACCTTGGGCATGTCACCGGTGAAGTCAATCCAGGGGTTTGTTCCCAACAAATTCGCGTGAGGCACATTTGCCTCATAGCGCATGGTGAATTCCTTGGGGCCGTGACCATAGGCCACGATCAAACCTTGCTTGGCATCCATGATGCCTGCATGCATACCCAAGCCGTGATAGCTCACGCGGACGGCCTTATCGTTGAGGCCCACTTTCTCGACTTGGAACCGGGCGATGGTCCCGTCCTTCAGCGTGAAGCCCCAGCGGAAGGGACCACCGTTCACCACCGTCATGACCTCGTCGACGTCAGTGCCGTCGTCGGCGGAGTTCACATGCATGCGCCCGTACTTTTCGAGGACTGCCTTGTGAGTCTTGGCATCAAGAGCCTTCATGTCATAAACCTTCGGATACGGGCCAAAGCCTTTCTCTTCGGTCAGCACGCCACCCCCGGCAACTGCAGGTTTGCGCCCAGCGAGTTGCACCTGCTCAAGCAATTGGGGCATCGACAGGTTGAACATCGAAATGAGCTGCGCATGCTCCTTTTCGGAGAGCGCACGTTGCTCAGATTGAGCGAGGATGGGCTTTGCGGCCGCGGGGATATCGAGGGTCTGGACATGAATACCCAAGGGCGCGAGCACCGCGTTCACATCGTTTACGCCAACGACATCAGGCCGGCCATCACTGAACTTCAACGAGACAACGTCATGAGCCATTGCCGAGCCGTTGCCAGCTGCGAAAGACAGAGCGCTCAGAGCAAACATTTTTCCGAACTTCATCGTGATTCTCCTTTAGGAACTCCGGCGCAACCACTCTGCGAAGGCTGATCGCCGCCCAGCAACTTGCCGGAAGATAAGGCTGGAATTGAGGGCGGGTTGAAGGGATTCGACGTGAGCCACTCCCTTCATGCAGAGCCTTGTCCAACCGGTAGGAGAATCTTTACTTATAACTAGAATTAATGGAAATTCGAATTTATCACTTGCCGTATTCGCCCGATGGATACCTACAGCTGCGTTGCTGAAGCGAGCGGGCGTCCCAGTTCAATCGCCTAGCGCCCGGCCCAACGCTGATCTTGATCGGTTTTCCAGGCCACGAACTATCCGTGAGCAACAGTAAACGTAAGGGCCGCAGATGCGGCCCTTGCGTTTACCACTGACAATCGCATGGCGTTCCAGGTGGAAACCAGCGAAATCGCGGAGTCAGGGTCGCGACCGACTTTATTTCCAGTTTTTAAAGGAGGCCATTGGTATTTTCGTTGGTTCCACGCTGCCAGGGACTCTGTGGATCGCAAAAGAATACTTGTATATCTGTGGCTACAGTGAACCGGCTATGCGCAGGCATTTCCTTTCCTCGGTCCCACGTCAGAGATTTGTATTGCTCATGAGGCAACCTCCGAGCATGCCTGATCAGCGCATTGACGACCGTTTCGGTGTCCTTCGCCGCCACCTTGATCAGCATGAGGTAGCGTGTCTGCCTTTCGACCAGCGTGGCGATCTGACTATTACAACTTCCAAAAAGCAGGTCGCCTTCCCAGTGGCCTGGTACGGCTCGATCCTCCGTTGAGGCCGGGCGCTCGCTTATCGAGATCGCATTTACGATCCGCCCATGGTCATCCGTCTTTTGTATATGGTGGCGAGATCGGCGCATGGCTCGGGTATATCGCAGATGCGCTACGAGCCCCTTTTTCAAGGCTCCGCGCGCTTTAAGGACGGGAAGCGAGACGAAAAACACCAAGTTTCAGTGATATGCAGTCATCGCGCATGACTGCATAATCCCGATCGCGATAGCTGACGATATCGCCTTGCACGCAATGAAAAATCTGACAAACAAGAATATAGAGAAATGAGTAACGATACCGTGCTGCCAGGACCCAGGAGACATCACCAGTCTTTTTCCGCGACGTCCTGCCACGATGGCCGCCGCGGCACTCGACTGCTCTGCTCCTCCGCCCTGATCAGCGCTCTGGTGGTTATGGTTCCGCTGGCGTTGTCAGCGAAGGCCCATGCTCAATCGTGCCCAAGCAATACATGCACAGGAAGCACAACAATTGACGCGGATAGCGCCGATTATTTCGGGGAAAATACCTGGAATTTCCAAGACAATGTTGTTGTAAATCTGACGGCCCGCGATGCGCTCACCGATACGCCGAACCCTGTTGGATCCTACTCAAATTACACATATTTCCGTGGTAACAGCACGCTCAATGTGAACGTGGAAGGCGCCATAAGTGGAGGCCTGCAGAATATTCAAAGCGCGGGAGTAACGGTAAACGTAAACGCCACAAGAGGTGTGGTTGGCGGCCAAATGACAATGCAGGGCGGTACGTTGAATGTTATTGCCGCCAACGGGATGGAAAACAGTTGGCTGGTGTTGGCCGGAAGTTCCGTCGCGAATATGTACGCCGTCAATTCGTACACAGGCTCAGGGCTGGGAATTGCGGGTGGGACGTTGAATGCCCGTGTTGCCGGGGCCGTGGGTGGGAGTTTTTATTTCCAAGGTGGTGGAACGCTGAACATTCTTGCCGACAATGCACTGATTGACACGGCGACTGTCCGATTCTCTGACAGTTTTCGCCCCGCCGGCGGGAATATGTTTCTGAACGGAAACGACCTTAGAATTGCTGCTATCAGCTCTGTCACGCCGAACTATTCCGCGATAATTGCGAATAACGGAAATGCCGATTCGACGCTGACATTACTGGCAGACTACAATCCGAATCCACAGGATCCATGGGTCTATGATGGCGAAATCAGGGACTCGACGAATGGCGCAACCGGTGTACTCAATCTGGTGAAATCCGGTTCGCATACGCTGTTGTTTTCGGGCAGCAATACCTATAGCGGCCGCACCACGGTGAACGCGGGCACATTGCGAGCTGGCAGGAATGGCGCGTTTGCGGCGAATACCGCCTATTCCGTCAACGGCGGCACGCTAGATCTCAATAACTACGCCCTCACGATGTCCTCACTCAGCGGGACAGGCGGTGCGATCACCCTGGGCAGCGCGGCACTTGCCGTCAATCAGGCAACGACAACTACTTACGCGGGTGCGATCTCCGGCGCGGGCGGGCTGACCAAATCCGGTACCGGCACCCTGACGCTCTCCGGCGCAAACTCCTATGCCGGCGGCACGACGGTGAATGCGGGCACATTGCGAGCGGGCGGCGCTGGTGGCTTTACCGCGAATGCCGCCTATTCCGTCAATGGCGGCACGCTCGATCTCAATAACTACGGCCTCACGATGTCCTCGCTCAGCGGGGCAGGCGGTGCGATCACCCTGGGCAGTGCGGCACTTGCCATCAATCAGACTGCGACAACGTCCTATGCGGGGTCGATCTCCGGCACAGGCGGGCTGACCAAATCTGGCGCCGGGACGCTGACGCTCACCGGCGCAAACACCTATGGCGGCCGTACGGCGGTGAATGCGGGCACATTGCGAACGGGCGCAGCGGGTGGCTTGACCGCGAATGCCGACTATCTGGTCAATGGCGGCACGCTCGATCTCAATAACTACGGCCTCACGATGTCCTCGCTCA
>DALZRX010000002.1:3713-11856 GCA_032015805.1 Achromobacter sp. | reverse complement strand
GCGGGACAGGCGGTGCGATCGCCCTGGGCAGCGCGGCACTCGCCATCAATCAGGCTACGACAACGTCCTATGCGGGTGCGATCTCCGGCACAGGCGCGCTGACCAAATCTGGAACCGGCACATTGATGCTGACTGGCGCAAATTCCTATAGCGGCGGGACGACGGTGAATGCGGGCATGTTGCTGGCGGGCAGCGTTGGCGCATTTGCAGCGAATACCGCCTATTCGGTCAATGGCGGAATACTCGATCTGAATAACCACGCCCTCACCATGTCGTCGCTAAGCGGTAATGGGGGCGCAATCACGCTGGGCAGCGCGGCTCTGGGCATCAATCAGGCTGCGTCAACGACTTACGCAGGTTCGATCTCCGGTACAGGCGGCCTGACCAAATCCGGCGTCGGCACGTTAAGGCTTACCGGAGCAAATACTTACAGCGGCGATACGACGGTCGCGGGCGGCACACTGCAGTTTGGTGATGGCGTTTCAAACGGCGCAAGCGGTCTGGCCGGCGACATCAGCGTCATTGGCGGTGGGCTTGGCATCATGACATTGCCGACGTTCACCGTCGCTGGCGATGTAACTTTCGCCAATAACACAGCGCTCTCGATCGCCGCCTCGGCGAGCAACCCCTCCTTTCGAGCTGCCAGTCTGGCACTTGGAAATAACGTTACCTTCAATATCAGTGGCATCAACGATAGCAGCCAGCTTGATCACATCCTGATCGATACGACCTCTGGCATCAGCGGTGACTTTGGCGCCGTCAGTGTCGGTGGCTTTACCGGCGTTGTGGACTATCTCACTGTCAACACCCGTAAGACTGACGACAATAAGCAATACCTCGCCAGTTACGGCCTGGGCTGGGCGGCGGGCAACAATCTGGCTCATGGCACGTTCACGCTGGCCAACGCGACAGACAGCTTCCAAGTGGGCGCGGTGCTCGGTGATCAGGCCGCCAATGCCGCTATGGGCTGGAACGGTACGGCTCTGACCAAGGCCGGTGCGGGAACGCTGATCCTGACCGGTGCCAACAGCTACAGCGGGGGCACGACCATTTCCGGCGGCACGCTTCAGATCGGCAATGGTGGCACCACGGGCTCGATCTCTGGCGACGTAATAAACAATGGTGCTCTTACCTTCAGCCACAACAACACTCAGACTTTCGCCGGTCAGATCTCGGGCAGTGGTTCCGTCAGTCAGATCGGCAGCGGCACGCTGATCCTGACTGGCAACAACTCTTATAGCGGCGGTACGACGGTCTCGGGCGGCATGCTTCAGATCGGCAATGGTGGCACGACGGGCTCGATCTCTGGCGACGTAACAAACAATGGTGCCCTCGCTTTCAACCGCAACGACACGCTCGCTTTCGCCGGTGATATCTCAGGCAGCGGCTTCGTCAGCCAGATCGGCAGCGCAACGCTGATCCTGACCGGCAACAACTCTTACCTCGGCGGCACCAACATTCAGGCCGGCACGCTTGAGGTCTCAGCGGACAGCAATCTGGGCGCGAATGCCAGTACTCTGTTTTTCAACGGTGGCGCGCTTTCTACCACGGCGAGCTTTGACAGCAGTCGCGCGGTGACGCTTGTCGAGACCGGGGTCTTCAATACAACGGCAGGCACCGAACTGGGATTGAGCGGCACGGTGTTGGGCGGGGCTGGTCTTATGAAGTCCGGGGCTGGTACGCTGCGGCTCGACAACGCCAAAAACGACTACGGCAATACGTTCGTCCAGGCGGGCACACTGATCGGCAGGGTGGGCTCGATTTCGGGCCGTATCGGCAATGCCGGCACGGTCGTCTTCGATCAGGCGGTCGATGCCAGCTTCGGTGGAGACATTCTTGATCTGAACGGTACGAGCGGCGCGATGATCAAGCGTGGCGTTGGCAATCTTGCTCTTGCCGGCGTCTCCACGCTTGACTGGTCGATCGAGTCCGGCGGGCTGGTCGCTTCCGCTGAACGCTTTGGCGGCAATGCAAACATTTCCACAAACGCAACTCTCATCTTCAACCAGCAAAACAACGCCTCATACGGCGGCGTGCTCGCCGGCACGGGCCGATTTATCAAGGCCGGCGCGGGTGCGCTCATCCATGACGGCGACAGCGCGGCCTTTGCTGGTGTCACCGATGTGGCGGCGGGGGCTCTGATCGTCGGCTCCGACACCAGCCGGCACGATGCGGTGCTCGGCGGTTCCGTCAACGTTGAAGACGATGCGACCCTCCGCGGTCATGGCACGGTCGGCTCCGGCGTTGGCTCCAGGGTTACGGTCTCGTCTGGCGGCACGCTTTCGGCCGGCAACTCTATCGGAACGCTCACCATCAATGGCGATCTCATCCTTGAGACCGGATCGCACTTTGCTGTCGAGGTCGATCCTGCCGGTTCCGCTTCGGATCTCGTACGCGTCACTGGCAACACCACCCTCAACGGTGGCTCGGTTGCCCATATCGGGGTCGGCGGTGACTACAAGCTGCGCTCGACCTATACGATCCTGGCGGCTGACGGCACGCTGTCGGGGCGCTTTGACACTGTCACCTCCGATTTCGCCTTCCTGCGACCTGATCTCGGCTATGACTATGGCGCAGGCACGGTGGCGCTCAATCTGACCCGCAACGATGTCAGCTTTGCCACACTATCGGCGACCCGCAACCAGGCGGCCACGGCCATTGGCATCGACAGCATCGGAATAGACGCCGGTCATGCCGTCTATGACGCGATCGCGCTCCTGCCCGATAACAGCGACGTTATTCGGGCAAGCTTCGACCAGCTCTCCGGCGAGATCCATGGCTCGGCAAAGACGGCCTTCCTTGAGGACAGCCACTTTGTCCGCGACGCCGCCAATGACCGCATCCGCGCAGCGTTTGGCGATGTCGCCGCCGCTGGCACGCCTGTCATGAGCTATGGCGCAGGCGGGCCGACACTGATGCCCGCCACCACCGATCGTGTTGCTGTCTGGGGCCAGGGCTTTGGCAGCTGGGGTCACAATGCCAGCGACGGCAACGCTTCCCGTCTTGGCACGTCGACCGGCGGCTTCCTGATGGGAGGCGACGCCGAGATCTTCGACAACTGGCGCCTTGGCGTGCTGGCCGGCTACAGCCAGACCCGTTTCGCCAGCAAGGATCGCAGTTCGTCGGGCTCAAGCGACAACTATCATCTGGGTCTCTATGGTGGCACGAGCCGGAATGTCGGCGGCGGCAATCTCGGCTTCCGCTCGGGGCTCGCCTATACGTGGCACGACGTCGACACCAGCCGCAGCGTTTCCTTGCCCGGCTTCTCCGACCAACTGAAGGGCGGCTACGATGCCGGCACCTTCCAGGTGTTCGGCGAATTGGGCTATCGCATCGACACGGCGATGGCTGCGTTCGAGCCGTTCGCGAACCTCGCCCATGTGAGCCTGAACACCGGCAGCTTCCAGGAGACAGGCGGCGCGGCCGCCTTGTCCGCAGGCAGCCAGTCGACCGACACCACCTTCTCCACGCTCGGCCTGCGCGCCTCGACGAGCTTCGATCTTGGCGGTGTCAGCGCCACCGCGCGCGGCACGCTCGGGTGGCGGCATGCCTTTGGGGACACCGTTCCCGTCTCGACGCAGTCCTTCGCCGGTTCCGACGCCTTCACCGTCGCCGGCGTTCCCATCGCCAAAGACAGTGCCACCATCGAGACTGGCCTCGACCTCAAGCTCTCGCCGTTGGCGACGCTTGGCCTCTTCTATCAAGGACAGATCGCCAGCCACGCCCAGCAACATGGCTTCAAGATCAATTTTGGCCTCAGTTTCTAAATCTGGTTGTCTTCAAGGGGATCTCCGGCTCACGCAGGCTCCGACATCCTATCGGCTGGGGCGTGCCTGAAGGGGAGCCACGAATGCATGAAAGCCCTTGATTTCCTTCGATGAGAAATCAGGGAATTTCTGTTCTGGCGCGAGCCGATACGCGGCAGTCTGGTAGTCGAAACATCCTCCAATGAGACATCATCCGCCTAACGGTTGAGTTAAGCGGGGCCAGGATCAACCGGCAAGGCTTGCCCGCACCAGGCTGTGGCCGGGCCGGGATTCCAATATCAGTTCTCCGCCCAGCCTGGCTACCCGGGCCTGCATGGACGCCAGGCCGATTCCGCTGACACCCTGCCCCAAGGCAGCAGTGTCGAATCCGACGCCGTTATCGCGGACATTCAGCGTCAGCGCACCGCTTGCGCCGACTACCAGCGAAACCTCAACCTCTGTCGCTTCACTGTGTTTCAACACATTGGAGAGGGCTTCTTCCAGAAAACGTGTCAGTTCCATGCATTGGGCCACGCTTGGCGGGGCTGGCCAAACTGCGGGGCAGGACCATCGGCTGGTGACATCCAATTCGTCGAATAGCGTCGAAAACCGGTGCCGCGTTGGCGCCATCCATTCAGACGGTGTCGCGGAAGTTGCGGCATTGACGGTCCGCTCGCTATCCATCACATTGCGCAAATCATCACGCAATGACTTGAGCGTAGATATGTGGCGCGCAGCGCCGGCATGCGAACCTGCATTGCGTTCCGCCTGGACGATGGCGCGCCCCAGGGCGCTGCCAAAGCCGTCGTGCAGGTCGTAGATGAACTGCAGACGTTCCTGCAGCCGGGAGTTCGACAACGCCAACTTATGCTCTTCTTCAAGGGTCGTTTCAAGTTCCCGGCATGCCTTGTCGACCGCGCCGGCTAGCTCCACGTTGAACCGTTCCGTGCGACGCATGCTGGCCGCCATACGCGATCCCAGCAAGGCCGCGATCACCGCCATCGTGATGAGGTTGGCGTAGGGCGTGAGCAGAACCGGATCCGGCGTATTCCGGTGGTAGGCCAGCGAATCGTGCATTGCGATGATCACGAAACTCAAGCCCATAAACGCATATGAAACATCCTGAATCTGCCGGCTTCGCCAGGCATGGATCAGCGGCATGATGCAGGCCACCGAAAACGCCAGCAGATGCGTTACGACGCCCAGATTCATGGCGGCCAGCAAGTTCGGTTCAGGCATCAGCGCGACCAGCAATGACAGGCCTGCCGTCAGCGCCAGCAGGCTGCGCGCCTGCCAACGATTAAGCGCACGCCCCTGCAGCTGGAAAGTAAAGACGACATAGCATGTGCAGAAAGCCATGAATGCGATGGTATTCGCCCGCGCCATGCCCGCCGTGTCGCTGAAGGGCCAGGGATCGACAGCCACCACGTTGTAGATAAACAAGACCCAGGCCAGGTTCGCCATCGCGAACCAGCCGTACACGGCTTGTTTTCGATAGAACACCCAGACTCCCGCGAACAGGCCGGCAATACATAACGAGCCCACCAGGTTGATCAAGAACGTGGTGCGTTGTGACCACCAGAGCTTCTCGTGCAGCGCCAACATCTTCGTGGGGGAGCCTAGCCTGAGCAGGCCAAGGCCGGGAAAAACAAGGGCACGGCCCTGAACGCGAACCCAAATATCATTGGCGCCCTGATGCACTGCCAAGTCGGGCAATATCCAATAGCGCGGCATGTTCCAGCTTCTGGACAACGGCTCCTGAAGACTCGCATCCCGCCACAGCAGCGTGTCGTTCAAGTAAACCTCGCCGGCGAGATTGATCGAATTGGCTACCAGCGCCACCGGTTCGTCGGCTCCCTGCGCGGTTGCGCATTCCTGGCGCCACGTCACCCGATACCACACTGCTCCCGAGTAATCGGGCCATCGGGTGG
The DNA here is from genome assembly GCA_032015805.1 of Achromobacter sp. GTDB lineage: Bacteria > Pseudomonadota > Gammaproteobacteria > Burkholderiales > Burkholderiaceae_B > Achromobacter. Next base: position 6,179 of record DALZRX010000002.1, on the reverse strand, counting down.
TCCAGATATCAGGAAGCGTGACCGGCACCCATCCCTGTGTTGGGCGGGGCGCGTTGCCAGCGTCTTCCTTGGCGGCCTGAACACCGATGATCGTGGGCTGGCAGGTTTCCGCCCACGCGGCCTGGAACAGGCTGCTGATCAGCATCAGCAAAAATCCGGACCACAGCGCGTGGATGCTGCGCCTGGCTGCTATTTGAGCAGACCGCGTACGCGCGCTTCGTTGATGGCTTTGGTACGCGAAGAAACCTCCAGTTTTCGGTAAATGTGCTTGATGTGACATTCAACGGTGTAGCGTGATATGTGCAGATGTTCCGCGATGTCCCTATTTGACTTCCCGTCGGCCACCAGCGCAAGGATTTGCGCTTCCCGTGCCGTCAGGACGGCAGACGGCTGCACTTGACTGGCTTCCACTACACCTGCCCGGTTGTTCGGCTCTTGCGGCAGTTCAGCAAGAATGTGCTTGGCGATGAAGGGATCGATGGGAGCGCCACCACGCAACACGCTGCGTATCGACAATAAGACTTCCAGATCGTCGCGTTCTTTGAGCAGGTATCCCGTCGCGCCAGCATGCAGTGCCTGCAGGATCGTGTCCTGCGTGCTCCACGCGGAAATCACGAGGATGCTTAGAGAGGGGTCGCGCCGCCGCAGTTCGGCGATGAGATCAATGCCGCTGCCATCGGGCAGGCCAAGATCCATCAGTGCGAGGGAGAACGATTGGGTTGCCGTAATCTGCCGCGCATCGGCCAACGTACCGGCGACACTTATCGTATCCGCAGCGTAGCCCAGATCGAGCATGATCTTGAGCAAACGTTCCTGGATGGCAATCTCATCCTCAACCAACAGCACGGGGCTGGGCAAAGTTGGGGTAACGGGCAGCGCAGCTTTTGGCATGTTTTCTGAATTATTACGGCGCTCTGGATACGCGAGGGGCACACACGAGCGGCACTATATCCCGATGTTGGATGACGGCACCATCCCAGAAAATAGTGATTATCCGGTTCAACAGGACGGTTTGAATGGTTGTCCCAGTATCAGCGATTAGCCATCGGTACGTCTTCTGCTGAGCCGAACCTCGTGCCAAAAATGAAGAAGGGCCGCTTACGCGGCCCTCGCAATGGGGTAACAGCTGATATGGCGGTAGATCGAAGGAGTAGAAAGAAGTCGGCGTTGCGACCGACTTTATTTCGCGCGACCGACTTTATTTCCAGTTTTCAAACTGAATAAAGCCTTCTACCGCGTCACTCCACCGTCACGCTCTTGGCCAGGTTGCGCGGCTTATCCACGTCCGTGCCACGGGCGCATGCCGTGTGATACGACAGCAATTGCAGCGGCACCGTATGCAGGATCGGCGACAGCTTGCCGTAGTGTTCCGGCATGCGGATCACGTGCATGCCTTCGGCGCTCTGGATCTTGCTGTCGGCATCCGCGAACACGTACAACTCGCCGCCACGCGCGCGCACTTCCTGCATGTTGGACTTCAGCTTTTCCAGCAGTTCGTCCTTGGGCGCGATGGTGACGACCGGCATGTGTTCGGTAACCAGCGCCAGCGGGCCGTGCTTGAGTTCGCCGGCCGGATAGGCTTCGGCGTGGATGTAGCTGATTTCCTTGAGCTTGAGCGCGCCTTCCAGGGCGATCGGGTAGTGCATGCCGCGGCCCAGGAACAGGGCGTTTTCCTTGGAGGCGAAGCGGTCGGCCCAGGCCATGATCTGCGGTTCCAGCGCCAGCACGGAGCCGATGGCGGAAGGCAGGTGGCGCAGCGCCTTCAGGTGCTCGGCTTCCTGCTCTTCCGTGAGATTGCCGCGGGTCTGCGCCAGGGTCAGGGTCAACAGGAACAGCGCGGTGAGCTGCGTGGTAAAGGCCTTGGTCGAGGCGACGCCGATTTCGACGCCGGCGCGCGTGATGTACGACAGCTTGCACTCGCGCACCATGGCGCTGGTGGACACGTTGCAGATGGTCAACGTGTGTTCCATGCCCAGCGAGCGCGCGTGCTTCAGCGCGGCCAGCGTGTCGGCGGTTTCGCCGGACTGCGAGATGGTGACGACCAGCGAGCGCGGGTTCGGCACGCTGTCGCGGTAGCGGTATTCGCTGGCGATTTCGACGGCAACCGGGATCTTGGCGATGGATTCGATCCAGTACTTGGCGGTCAGGCCGGCGTAGTAGCTCGTGCCGCAGGCGAGGATCAGCAGGGAATCGACTTCCTTGAAGATCTTGTAGGCATCGTCGCCGAAGAGTTCAGGCGTGATCGACTCGATGTCCTGCAGGGTGTCGCCGACCGCGCGCGGCTGCTCGAAGATTTCCTTCTGCATGTAGTGGCGGTAGGGGCCCAGTTCGGCGGCGCCGGTGTGCACGTGCACGGTGTGCACTTCGCGGTCGACGTTCTTGCCGGCGGCATCGACGATCCACACTCGCGAGAGCTGCAGGTCGACGACGTCGCCGTCTTCCAGGTAGATGATCTGGTCGGTCGTG
>DALZRX010000002.1:0-3703 GCA_032015805.1 Achromobacter sp. | reverse complement strand
GGATCGGGGTGATGTCGCGCTGGGCGACGGCGCCAACAATGCCGCACATAGGAGTGACTCCGGGTAAGTTCAGTACGGACGCATTGTGCGCGACCCTTAAAGAAATTTGATTTCTTTATGTTCGACAATTTGGCAGTTAATTCCCTTACACAAATGTGATTAAATTATCTTTCTTCAAAGCGAAGATTTTGAATTAATCATGCAAAACACACCCATTTCCGTGCCCGACCTCGATGATCTGGACCGGCGCATTCTTGAACAGTTACAACAAGACTGCTCGTTGACCAACCAGGATCTGGCCGCGCGGGTGCATGCGTCGCCTCCAACCTGCCTGCGACGGGTGCGGCGGCTGGTGGATGACGGGGTGATCGACAGGCAGGTGGCGATCCTGTCGGCCGAGAAGCTGGGCAGCACACTGACGGCGATCGTGGAGATCACGCTGGATGTGCAGGCCGCCGAGAGCCTGGATGCGTTCGAGCAAAGCATGCTGACGGAACCCGCGGTGCTGCAGTGCTATCGGGTGTCGCCGGGGCCGGACTTCGTGGTGATCGCGCAGGTGAAGGACATGCCCGCCTATCACGCGCTGGTGCATCGCGCGTTCACGGCGCAGGCCAATGTGCGCAACGTGCGCACGTTCTTCTCGGTGCATCGCGCCAAGTTCGAAACGCGGATCGACGTGCGGGGGTGAGATGTCCGCAAGCGCTTCGACCTGCCCAGGGCTGTGCGTTGGGAGGAAGCACTTGAGGGAGTGCTGTGAATGCGCGCATCAACGGAAGATATTCTGCGCCATCGGGTCTCGGGCCCATGGATACAGCTTGAATCGCGCGCGCAGCTTTTGGTTGAGGACGCCCGCCGTCACGGCGGCGATTCTTTTCAGCCCGTTTTAGGCGGCGGCACGCGCTTGATGCTCGCCCTCAATCATCGGATCAGCGACGATGTCGACTTGTTCAGGGCGGATTGCTCCAGATCCGACGTCAAGGTCATGCCCCCCACGCAACGTTAGACGCGCCCGGCCTCCGTCCCTACTTCCGCCCCACCAACCGCTCAAACTGCGCCAGATAGCGGTTGCCCATCTTCTGCACGTCGTGCTCGTTGCGCACGTATTCATAAGCACGTTCGGTGACCTCGTGCCGAAACGCCGCGTCATCCAGGCAACGCGCCATGCCGGCCGCCATCGCGTGGTGGTCGCCCACGGGGCATAACACGCCGCGGCCGTCGGCCAGGCTTTCCTTCAGGCCGCCGGCGTCGGTCGAGACGACGGGCACGCGCTGCAGGAAGGCATCGAGCACGCTGCTGCCCAGCGCTTCTTCCTCGGAGCTCATGACAAAGACGTCGAGGATGCTGTAGAAGTCCTCAACGCCCTTGCGAAAGCCCGCAAAGCGGTAGACGTCTTCAATGCCGAGATTGCGGGCTTCATCCTTGGCCTGCTGTTCGCGGTCGCCGCCGGCGCCAAAATGCAGAAAGATGAAATCGCGGCGCGTCTTGGCCAGTTCGCCGACGGCGCGCACCAGCGTGACAGGGTCCTTGTCGCGGATGAGCGCGGCGGAAGTCGCCATGACCTTCTTGCCCTCGAGATCAAACTCGCGCACCAGGTTGGCGACGTTCTCGGCATTGATCTGATGGGGTTCGACGGCGCTGCGGATGATGACGGGTTCGATGCCCAGGCGGCGCGGCTCGCCGGCGGCCATCTCGCTGATGGCGACGAAAAGATCCGCGCGGCGCCATTTGAAGCCGGTCTTCCATTCGTCGCCCGGCTTGACCACGAATGACGTGCGGCGCGAAAACACCACCGGCCGGCGGTGCAGCCACTTCGTCAGCACGGCCCACGTAATGGTGTTGGCCGTCTGAGCGTGGATGATGTCGTAGCGGCCAGCGCCAGCCAGAAAGGCGAGCTGTCCGGGCACGTTGCGCACGGTGTGGGCGACGAACCCTTCCTGACGGGCGCGCTCGGCCAGCGGCGCGCCTTCGCGGCACATCACTTCGACGTCATGGCCCGCCTTGCGGAAAGCGCGCATGCAATACAGCGTCTGGCGCTCACCGCCGCGCCAGCCTTTCTCGAAGTTCAGTTGCAGGATCTTCATGCGCGGCCGATGCCCGAGTATTCAAAGCCCAGGCCGCGCACGTCGGCCGGCGTGTAGAGGTTGCGGCCGTCGATGATGAGGGGCGTCTTGAGCAGCGTCTTGACGCGATCGAAATCAGGCGCGCGGAAGACCTTCCATTCGGTGGCGATGAGCAGTGCGTCGGCGCCGTCGAGTGCATCGTACATATCGGCGGCAAAGCTGACGCCTTGATGGCCGGCCAGCACGCGGCCGGCCTCATGCATGGCCACCGGATCGTAGGCGCGAACTTCCGCGCCGCGGCGCGTGAGTTCGCCGATGACCGTCAGGCTGGGCGCTTCGCGCATGTCGTCGGTATTGGGCTTGAAGGACAGGCCCCACAACGCGATCTTGCGGCCGCGCAGGTCTTCGCCAAATCGCGCGACCAGCTTTTCGGACAAGCGGAACTTCTGCGCATGGTTCGCCGCCTCGGCGGCCTCGATGACGCGCATGGGCAGACCGTGTTCGGATGCGGTGTTGACCAGCGCTTGCACGTCCTTGGGAAAGCACGATCCGCCGTAGCCCGCGCCCGGATACAGGAAGTGGTAGCCGATGCGCGGGTCGGCGCCGATGCCCCGGCGCACCTGTTCGACGTCGGCGCCCAGGACCTCGGCGAGGTTCGCCATTTCGTTCATGAACGAAATGCGCGTGGCCAGCATGGCGTTGGCGGCGTACTTGGTCAGCTCCGCGGAACGCACGTCCATCACCATCAGGCGGTCGTGCGTGCGCTGGAAGGGCTCGTAGATGCGGCGCATGACGCCGATCGTGTAGTCGTCGTCTGCGCCCACGATGACGCGGTCCGGACTCATGAAGTCATTGATGGCCGCGCCTTCCTTCAGGAACTCCGGGTTGGACGCCACCGTGAAGGGGAGGTCGACGCCGCGCTCGGCCAGTTCCTTTGCGACGACTGCGCGCACCTTGTCGGCCGTGCCGACAGGAACCGTGGACTTGTCCACGATCAGCTTGCGCGAGGTCATGTGGCGCGCGATGTTCTGCGCGGCCGACAGCACATACTTCAGGTCGGCGGATCCGTCTTCGCCGGGCGGGGTGCCCACTGCGATGAACTGGACGTCGCCAAAGGCGACGCTTTGCGCGATGTCGTCGGTGAAGTGCAGGCGCCCGGCCTGCACGTTGCGGCGCACCAGGTCTTCGAGACCCGGCTCATAAATGGGGATGCCGCCCTGGCGCAGCAGCGCAATCTTGGCTGCGTCCACGTCCAGGCACATGACATCGTTGCCCATGTCGGCCAGGCACGCTCCCGACACCAATCCTACGTAACCGGTACCCACGACCGTGATCTTCATGCCTGTGCGCCTTCCAAATAGGTAATCTTTGCGCCCGGATTATGAAACCGGGCGCCGGCCGCCATTATAGAAGCGGCCCGCGCCCGAGGTTTGACCGGGTCTTGAGCGTCGGTAGCGGCGCTGGACCCTAGGCCCGCAGCTTGTTGAACCGGACGGTGTTGACCACCACGGCCAGCGCCGCGCACACCGTGCCCAGCACCAGGGCCAGCCCTGGCCCGTGGACCGCACTGACGCTGAAGGCGATGGCCACCAACGCCGTGCCGAAGCTCTGGCCGAAGACCCGGGTGGTCGCCTGCAGGCCGC
>DALZRX010000001.1:0-68111 GCA_032015805.1 Achromobacter sp. | reverse complement strand
CGGCGCCATCGGCACCGCCGGCCAGCGCTGCACCTCCACCCGCCGCCTGATCGTTCACGAAAGCATCGCCGACGAACTCGTGCAGCGCCTGCACAAGGCCTACGCCAGCGCCCCCATCGGCACCCCGCTCGACAGCGGCAACCTCGTCGGCCCCCTGATCGACCGCGCCTCCTTCGACGCCATGCAGGCCGCGATCACGGCCGCGCGCGAGCAAGGCGGCAAGGTCACCGGCGGCGAGCGCGTCCTGGAAGACCAGTATCCCGACGCCTGGTACGTCCGCCCGGCCATCGCCGAAATGCCCGCCCAGACCGACGTCGTCTGCCACGAAACCTTCGCGCCCATCCTGTATGTGATGCGCTACAAGGACTTCGGCGACGCGCTCGCCATGCAGAACGGCGTGCCGCAGGGCCTGTCGTCCGCCATCTTCACCAACGACCTGCGCGAAGCCGAAACCTTCCTGTCGGCCGCCGGCTCCGATTGCGGCATTGCCAACGTCAACATCGGCACCTCCGGCGCCGAGATCGGCGGCGCCTTCGGTGGCGAAAAAGAAACCGGCGGCGGCCGCGAGTCCGGCTCGGACGCATGGCGCAACTACATGCGCCGCGCCACCAATACCATCAACTACTCGCGCAACCTGCCGCTGGCGCAAGGCATCAAATTCGGCGAATGACCGCCGACGGCCAAGTCGCGGGGCCGGGCAAGCGCCCCGCATATCGTCTCAGTCCGGGCTGAACAACGCCCGGCACAACGCCACGCACAAAACCCCGCGCATCGCCGGCGACGCGCGGGGTTTTCGCATTTCTTACAGCCCATACATACGATTAGCCTGACTTACAAACTGTTGCCGGGGACGGTGCTACATTGCCTGATCACAAAAATCAGATACGTCCTCAATGACCTCCAGCCGTCCTTTTCACCGCTCTCCCACCATCCGCCTCCTGGCCGCCGCGCTGGCCCTGGGCGCGGCCGGCTCCGCCGCGGCAGGCGTGTCATACCGGCTGGACCGCCCCTCCGCGGCGCCCGGCGAAACCATCACCATCGAGGCCGTGTACTTCAATGAAGGCGGTTCGCGCGTCGACTGGCAAGCGCCCCCTGAACTCGTCCTCCAATGGCGCAGCCCGGACGGCCAGATCGTCCGCAGCCTCGCCAAACTGAAAAGTGGTCGCGACAACTACAGCGTGCCCGTCAACAACTTCGCGCGCATGTCCTGGACCGCCGAAGTGCCCGCCACCGCGCGCGGCCTGCAAGCCGTCTCCATCGAAGGCCAGCCGTCCATGATGGCGCTTGACGCCACCGGGCGCGACAGCGGCACCCTCGCCACCACGCCCGCCCAGACACCCGTCGTCGACGCCCGCAGCGGCCAACCCGTGCCGCCCGCCGCCGTCGCCGCCGCCGGCGCCTCGCCCGATTCCGGACCCGCTCCCGCCACTGCGGTCGAGCAAACGGTCGAACAGGCCGCCTTCGACAAATTCCGCAGCGCGTTCTCGGCCTACAAGCCCGTCTACTTCGCCGTCGGCACCCGCGGCATGACCACCGCCCGCTTCCAGATCAGCGCCAAGTACCGCCTCATCAGCCCGCGCGGCGGCGAGGACACCTGGCACGACGATTTCTACCTGGGCTACACCCAGACCTCGCTGTGGGACCTGGAAAGCGACTCCAAGCCCTTCATCGACACCACGTTCAACCCCAGCCTCTTCTGGCTCTCCGACGACATCTGGAAATCCGAGAACCAGAACTGGCGCTTCGGCATGAACACCGGTGTCGAACACGCCTCCAACGGCAAGGACGGCGAAGACTCCCGCTCGCTCAACGACGGCTACATCGAACCGCGCTTCCACTACCGCTTCGACAGCGGCAGCACCCTCACCTTCGCGCCCAAGGTCAAGGCCTACTTCGGCGTCGCCAGCGAAAACAGCAACTACGCCGACTACGCCGGCCACGTCGACTGGCAACTGCGCTGGGCCCAGGACAACGGCGCCGTCGTCTCCGCCATGTACCGCCAAGGCGACCAGAAGCGCCGCACGACTCAGTTGGAGTTCGCGTGGCCCCTGCGCCGCACGTTCCTGAACTGGAATGGCTACCTGTACATGCAGTACTTCAACGGCTACGGCGAAACGCTGCTGGGCTACAACCAGCGCAACGAAAGCCAGTTCCGCGTGGGGCTGTCGCTGATTCCTTAAGCCTTGATAACGCGGCAAGCCGTTTTCAAACCAAAATCGCCGGCGCCAAACGCCGGCGATTTTTTTGCATGGCGCAGAGGCAAAGGAACTGGACATGACCGCCGTGACATTGGCGTTCTCGCGATGCGATAGGTGTCTGACACCCGTGGGAGATCGGCTTCATGCCGAGAGCACGTCCCGCGGGTGTCAGACACCGCCAAAAATGAAAGACCGCCTGAAGCCACCAAAGCAAGACACTCGGACGCCAGATAAGGCCGCCCGCGCGGCCGACATCTGGCAGCCCCGCAAGATCTTCCGACCTTCAACACACCCACAAAAGAATGCCAAGCAAGCCGCCCACCCCGGCGCCCCGCAGCCTTGGCACACTGCAGCCCGGTGCGGCGGCGGCCTGGGCGCGCGGGGCGTGTAGATGCGCCCGAGGGAATCCGTAGGAGTCGCCGAAGGCGAGGACGAGGATGACAACGGGGCAGTCCGGAGCGAAGGCTCCGGACCGCAATCGTAGCCCCGCGCGCCCAGGCCGCCGCCGTACCGGGCGTCTGAAGAACCATCCCGGCAGCCTCTAAGCAACCTTCCTCGCAAGCCCAACCTCACCCAAGAAAACAACGAAGGGATTTCCCTCCCCCCCTCCGCAAGTCCAACCCCGTCCCGTAAACTCCGCGCAAAAGCGCAGCCAAAAAATCCGCGCAACAAGGGGATCCGGGGCCATCACCCCCGGCAGATTCAACAAGCACCGGGCCAGTCATGTTCGCCGACCTGAAGCACCTCTCGCACCACGCCGCCTGGCGCCGCCAGCTTGAAATGCTGCTCGAATCCGCCGGCGAAGGCATCTACGGCATCGACCTGCGCGGCCGTTGCATCTTTATCAACAGCGCCGGCGCCGACATGCTCGGGTATTCCCCCGACGAACTCGTCGGCCGCAACATGCATTACCTCATTCACCACTCCCACGCCGACCGCAGCCTCATGCCCGTGCACGACTGCCGCATCTTCAAAGCCTTCCGCGACGGCCGCGGCGAACGCGCCGACGACGAAGTGCTCTGGCGACGCGACGGCACCTGCTTCGACGCCCAATACGCCTCGTACCCCATCCGAAACGACCAGGACGTCGTCGGCGCCGTCGTCACCTTCTCCGACATCACCGGCCGCAAACAGATCGAACGCGAACTCCAGAACACCCAGGCCCTGCTCGAACGGCGCGTCGGCGAACGCACCGCGGAACTGAGCGCCGCCCACGAATCCCTGCGCCGCCTGTCCTCGCACCTGAGCACCCTGCGAGAAGAAGAACGTGCCCACATCGCCCGCAACATCCATGACGATCTGGGCGCGTCGTTCACCGCCCTGCAGCTCGACCTGAACTGGCTCCGCCGCCAGCTCGGCGCCACGCCGGCCTTGCAGGCGCACCTGGACCGCATGCTCGACGTCACCCAGACCGCCATGGGCGCCACCCGCCGAATTCTCAACGACCTGCGCCCCGTCGTCCTCGACCACCTCGGCCTGTGGGCCGCGCTGGAAGCCCTGCTGCAAGACTTGCAAACCCGAAGCGGCCTGCAGTGCCGCTATCTCTGCCCGCCCGACACCGAAAGCCTGCGCCTGGACCGCAACGCCGAAATCGCCATCTACCGCATCGTCCAGGAACTGCTTACCAATGTGCAGCGGCACGCCCGCGCCCGCAGCGTCAGCGTCAGCGCCGTGTGCGGCGTCGAGGGCTTGATGCTGACCGTCGAAGACGACGGCGTCGGCATGCAACTGCCCGAAGACCGCCACACATTCGGCATCCTCGGCATGCGCGAGCGCGCCCGCGCCATCGGCGGCGACCTCGCGCTGGACAGCGCACCCGGCGCTGGCATGCGCGCCCGCCTCCGCCTGAACCCGCTGGCCGCATAAGGAAACGCCCCCGTGCCCCTGAACCTGCTCATCGTCGATGACCACCTCATCATCCGCCGCGGCCTCGCCCGCATCCTGGAAGAGGACCCCAGGGTCACCCTCGTGCATGAAGCCGCCGACGGACCCGCCGCCCTGCGCGCCCTGCGCCAGGCGCATTACGACGCCATTGTCCTGGACGTCGCGCTGGGCGAACGCGACGGCCTGGACGTCCTGAAAAGCGTGCGCGCCGACCATCCCGGGCTAGGCGTCGTCATGCTGTCCGTCTACCCCGAGTCGCAATTCGCCGTCCGCGCCCTGCGCGCCGGCGCCCACGCCTATCTCAACAAAGGCTGCGAGCCCGAAGAACTGCTTGCCGCGCTGACCAACGCCGCCGCCGGCAGGATGTACGTCACCCCCACCGTCGCCGAACTGCTCGCCCACACCGTCCGGCAGGACAGCTCGCGCCTGCCGCACGAATTGTTGTCCAACCGCGAATTCCAGGTGCTGCAACTGCTGGTTGCCGGCCGCTCCGTCTCGGCCATCGGCGAACAGCTCGCCCTGTCCGTCAACACCATCTCCACCTACCGCAGCCGGATCTTCGAAAAGCTCAACGTGCGCACGCTGGTCGAGCTCGTCGCCTACGCCAACACGCACCAGTTGGGTGCGATCTGAGCGCGCGCGCACTACGGCGGCGCAACGTGCGCACCACGTAGTAGGTCCACTACACGCGTATCGTTGAACCGGCGATACCGGCTGTTGCCGCGCAGCCCCATGATGGCTCCATTCCCGACCGAAGGAGCCACCATGTCCCTCTTCAGCAACCCGTTCGACGCCAACAGCCGCCTTGCGTGCGGCTGCGGCCGCCATGCCTCGCGGGCCGAACACGAGCGCGCCGCGCAGGCCTCCGTGCATGGCGATGCCGCCGGCAGCGCGGTTGAACAGGCCGTCATGCGCGCCCTGTTTCCGCAGGACGCCCTGCGACGCCGTTTCCTTCGCGCCGTCGGCAGCGGCACCGCCATGGCCGCCATCGCGTCGATCTTTCCGCTGGCCGCCGCCAAGGAAGCCTTCGCGCAGAGCACCGGCCCGCTGGAAAAGCAGAAGCTCAAGGTCGGCTTCATCCCCATCACCTGCGCCACGCCCATCATCATGGCGCATCCCATGGGCTTCTACGGCAAGCAAGGCCTGGACGTCGAAGTCGTCAAGACGGCCGGTTGGGCGCTCATCCGCGACAAGGCCATGTCAGGCGAATACGACGCCGCGCACATGCTGTCGCCCATGCCGCTGGCCATCTCGATGGGCGTCGGCGCCAGCCGCGCCGTGCCCTGGACCATGCCTGCCGTCGAAAACATCAACGGTCAGGCCATCACGCTGTCCATGAAGCACAAGGACCGGCGCGACCCGAAGGACTGGAAGGGATTCAAGTTCGCCGTCCCGTTCGACTATTCGATGCACAACTACCTGTTGCGTTACTACCTGGCCGAGCATGGTCTGGATCCCGACACCGATGTGCAGATCCGCTCCGTCCCGCCCCCCGAAATGGTGGCCAACCTGCGCGCCGACAACATCGACGGCTTCCTGGCCCCCGACCCCGTCAACCAACGCGCCGTCTACGACGGCGTCGGCTTCATCCACACCTTGTCCAAGGCCATCTGGGACGGCCATCCCTGCTGCGCGTTTTCTGCCAGCAAGGAGTTCGTCACCACCATGCCGAACACCTATCAGGCCTTGCTGAAGGCCATCATCGAAGCCACTGCCTACGCCCGCAATCCCGCGAACCGCAAAGAGATCGCCACCGCCATCGCCGCGCCCAACTACCTGAACCAGCCCGTCACAGTGGTCGAACAGGTGCTGACCGGCACCTACGCCGACGGCCTGGGCAAGGTGCTGACCGACCCCAACCGCATCGATTTCGATCCCATGCCCTGGCAGTCGTTCGCCGTGTGGATCCTGACGCAGATGAAGCGCTGGGGCCAGGTCAAAGGCGACGTGGACTACCAGAAGGTCGCCAGCGACGTCTTCCTGGCGACCGACGCCGTGCGCCTGATGCGAGAGGCCGGCCTGACCCCGCCCGCGGAGACGGGCAAAACGTTCAGCGTCATGGGCAAGCCCTTCGATCCCAGCCAGCCCGAGGCCTACCTCGCCAGCTTCAAGATCCGGAGGACCTGATGGGGTCCGTGCAACACTGGCGGGCAACCTTCCTGTCTATTGCCCTGTTCCTGGCGTTCCTGCTGCTCTGGCACGCCGCCACCCGCCCTGATACGGGCGCGGCCACGGTCGACCCGGCCTACGCGGCGCTGGTCGGCAATGCCGCGGCCAGCGGCTCCAAGACCCCGTTTCCCGGTCCGGCCGACGTGGGTGCACAGTTGTGGCAGCACTTGAAGGATCCCTTCTACGACCGCGGGCCAAACGACAAGGGCATCGGCATCCAGCTCGGCTATTCCGTGGCGCGGGTGCTGACGGGATTTGGCCTGGCCGCGCTGGTGGCGATACCGCTGGGATTTCTGATCGGCATGTCCCGGACGGTGTATCGCGCGTTCGATCCTTTCATCCAGGTGCTCAAGCCGATCTCGCCGCTCGCCTGGATGCCGCTGGCGCTCTACACCATCAAGGACGCCAACACGTCCGCCATCTTTGTGATCTTCATCTGCTCGTTGTGGCCGATGCTGGTGAACACCGCGTTCGGCGTCGGCGCCGTGCGGCAGGACTGGCTGAACGTGGCGCGCACGCTTGAGGTATCGCGGCTGCGCACGGCGCTGCAGGTCATCCTGCCCGCCGCCGCGCCCACCATCATGACCGGCATGCGCATCTCGGTCGGCATCGCCTGGCTGGTGATCGTGGCGGCCGAGATGCTCATCGGCGGCACGGGTATCGGCTACTTCGTCTGGAACGAGTGGAACAACCTGTCCATTTCCAACATCATCTGCGCCATCCTTTTCATCGGCCTGATCGGCATGCTGCTGGACAACCTGCTGGCCCGCGCAGCGCGGCTGGTGAGCTATCGGGAGTAACGCGCATGAGCCAAACTTTCCTGCAGGTCCAAGGGCTGGGCAAGCGTTACCCCGGACGCGACGGCCGTCCCCAGCCGCCCGTCTTCGAGAATATCGATTTCAAAATCGACAAAGGCCAGTTCGTATGCATCATCGGCCACTCCGGCTGCGGCAAGACCACCATCCTGAACGTGCTGGCCGGCATCGACGACAGCAATGAAGGCATCGTCATCATGGACGGCCGGCAGATCGCGGGGCCGTCGCTCGAGCGTGGTGTCGTGTTCCAGGCGCACGCGCTACTGCCCTGGCTGACGGCGCTGCAGAACGTGGAGTTCGGCGTGCGCTCTCGTTGGCCGGCCTATAGCCGCGAACAGGTGCGCGCACACAGCCAGCGCTACTTGGATATGGTGGGCCTGGGCCACGCCGCCGGCAAGAAGCCTTGCGAATTGTCCGGCGGCATGAAGCAGCGCGTGGGCATCGCGCGCGCCTTCGCCATCCAGCCCAAGATGCTGTTGCTGGACGAACCCTTTGGTGCGCTGGACGCGCTGACGCGCGGCGCCATCCAGGACGAGCTGCGCGCCATCGTCCAGGAGACCGGCCAGACCGTGTTCATGATCACGCACGACGTGGACGAGGCCATCCTGCTGTCTGACCGCATCCTGCTCATGAGCGCGGGCCCGTACGCCCGCATCGCCGAATCCGTCAGCGTGGATCTGCCGCGCGACCGGACACGCGCCAGCCTGCACCACGAACCCCGCTATTACGACATTCGCAACCATCTCGTCGACTTCCTGGTCGACAAGGCCAATCACAAGGAGTGAACACCATGATGTCCCGCGCTGAAGTCACTGAACTCGTCGTCACCCGCAAGCTGGAAAAGCAGCTTTCCTGGGGCGCCATCGCCGAGGCCGTGGGCCAGAGCAAGGAATGGACCACCGCCGCGCTGCTGGGCCAGATGACCATGACCGAGGAGCAGGCGCTGGCGGCTGCTCGCGTGCTGGACCTGCCGGCGGACGCGGTTGTGCAGCTTCAGGTTGTTCCCTACAAGGGTTCGCTGCCGACCACGGTGCCGACGGACCCGCTGATCTACCGCTTCTATGAACTGATCAACGTCTACGGCACCACCTTCAAGGCGTTGATCAATGAAGAATTCGGTGACGGCATCATGAGCGCCATCGACTTCAAGATGGACCTGTCGCGCGAGGCCGATCCCAAGGGCGACCGCGTGCAGATCGTCATGAGCGGAAAGTTCCTGCCATACAAGACGTACTGATAAGCGGACGGCGGGGCATGGCCCCGCCCGCGCCCTACCCTTCGGCGGCCAGTTCTTCCCAGCCCAGCTCGCGCGTGCGCTCCAGCGTCACCGTGACCTGCGCCGCGGCTTCGCGCACCGCTTCGACCAGCGTCAGGCCGTTCAGCAAGCGCGACGCGACGGCGGCCATGAACACGTCGCCCGTGCCATGCACCGACGGCGGAATCGCGATCTCGGGATGGGTGACGACCGTGACGTCGTCGCGCGTCACGACCACCAGTTGCAGCGTGCCCGGCGCGGCCGCCATTGGCGCGGCACTGGTCGCGACGATCCATTGCGGGCCGCGCGCGATGAGTTCGCGGGCGGCGGCCACCACCTCGTCCACCGACGACAGCGACCGGCCCACCAACAGTTCCAGCTCGAAATGATTGGGCGTCATGCCTTCGGCCAGCGGCACCAGCAGGTCCCGATACTGCGCGACCAGCCCTTCATTCACGTAAAGGCCATCATTGCGATCGCCCATGACCGGATCGATGAAGACCCGCAGGTCGGGCCGCGACGCGCGAACCGACGTCAGCCACTGCGCGAGCAACCCAGCCTGCCCGGGCTGCCCCAGATATCCGCACACCACCGCGCGCGCCACCTGGCTCACGCGCCGATCGTTCAACCCTTGCAACAAGCCCTCGAACCAGTCCAGCGGCACCGCCCCGCCATGTAGCGTGGGGTAGTGCGGCGTGTTGCTGAGAATGACGGTGGGCAGCGCAATCGCGCGCAGCCCCGCCTTGCGGAACACCGGCATGGCGGCGTTGTTGCCGACATAGCCATAGACAACCTGGGATTGGATCGAGACGACATCCACCTGCGCGGTGCGGGCGGGCAGCGCTGCACGCGGAAGGGCGGCAGCGGGAGTTGCGGTCATGAGGATTGCTCCTGGGTGTGGGCCGAAGGTTTAGCCCATGCGGGTGATGAAATAGATCTTCTTGACGAAATGGTCCACTTCCCAGCGGCCCGTATAGCCTTCGGGCATCACGAAAGCCTCGCCCACCGTCAGTGCATGCACCGTGCCGTCCGGGTCCACCAGGCGCGCCGCGCCTTCGACGATGTAGCCGAACTCGATGTAGCCCGTGGTGTTGGACTGAAAGGAACCGGCGGTGCTTTCCCACACGCCGGCCTCGGCCTTGCCTGCGTTGCCTTCAAAGGCGGTGACGGTGCGAAAAGCCGCATCGCCCGAGATCGGACGGCGCGGCTTGCCGGGCACCGGGTCCTTCATCGGCCCGGCGTCGATGCGGACGAGCCGCGATTGATCGTGTTTCATGGTGGTTCCTGTGTCTTCCAATTGCGAATCGATGTGCCGGCCCAGGCCGCTCAGTGCGCCGCCACCACCAGCACTTCGGCCATCGCCCGGCTCACGGTGCGCATGCGGTGCGGCAGTTCCGAGTCGAAATAGACCGAATCGCCGGTCTCCAGGCGGAACTGGCGTTCCCCCACGTGGACCTCGATGGCGCCCTTGAGCACCAGCAGGAATTCCTCGCCCGGGTGCGGAAACACGGCGGCGGCGTCGGGGAACTCGCGCGGCGGATGCACCACGAACGGTTCCATCGCCTTGACCTTGCGCCGGCCAGCCAGGGATTCGTAATGGTACTCGCTGCCCAGGCCCCGCCGCTGCAGAGCCTCCCGGTCGGCCACGCGCACCACGCTGACCACTTCGTCCTGCGTGGCATCGTCGCCGCCGACCAGTTGCGAGACGCCCACGCCGTAGGCCTCGGCCAGGCGCAGCACCGTGGAAATCGACGGCTCGCTCAGGCCCCGCTCCAGCTTGGAGAGATAGCTCTTGGTCAATCCCGTGCGCTGCGCAAGCTGTTCCAGGGACAAGGTTTGCTGGCGGCGCAAGGTGCGAAGGCGGTGCGGCAGGTCGATCATGGGCGGGGAATGCGCAAATACAACCGGCAAGAATGCCCGAAACAGGCCTCGCCGTCGAGCGCCCCCGCCCCGCTCGCGTCAGCTCAGGACATCGGAGTGCGTCCGCAGGGCGCGGCGCGCATAGTACGAAAAACCCACCTGCGACCGCTTGGGCGTCAGGATCCAGTCGTGCGCCTCGCGGCCCAGTTCAGGCGGAATCGGCTGGATCTTGCCCGCCGCCATCGCCAGAAGCTGCATGCGCGCCGCGCGCTCGAACTGCAGCGCCAGCACGCAGGCTTCTTCCACCGACCCGGCCGCGATCAGCATGCCGTGGTGAGACAGCAAGATGGCGCGCTTGTCGCCCAGCGCCTGGGAAATGATCTCGCCTTCCTCATTGCCCACCGGCACGCCGGGCCAGTCCTTCAAAAACGCCACATCGCCGTAGAGCGGGCAGTTGTCCATGTGCGAGACCTCAAGCGGGACTTCAAGCATGGACAACGACGCCACGTGCAGCGGGTGCGTGTGGATGATGCAGTTCACGTCGGGGCGAGCGCGATAGATCCACGAATGAAAGCGGTTCGCGGGATTGGGCATGCCGCCGCCTTCCTGCACCCGCAGGTCCTCGTCAACCAGCAGCAGGTTGCTGGCCGTGATCTCGTCGAAGCCCAGCCCAAGCCGCTGCGTGAAGTAGCGGTTCGGTTCCGGCGCGCGCGCCGTGATCTGACCCGCCAGGCCGGAATCATGTCCGCCGTCGAACAGGATGCGGCAGGTCAGCGCCAGCCGTTCGCGCAAGGTCCATTGCGGGGTCTCGAACTGGCGCTGCATCTCTGCCTGCGCGCGCGCGATCAGTTCGTCTTTTCCCAGGTGCATCGTATCGGCCATCATGTCTCCGTCATGCCGTTTCGATCAACGGCGTAAATCCCGGCAAGGCACGCATGCGCGCCAGCCAGGCAGTGATGTGCGCAAAGCCGGACAGGTCGTAACCGCCCTCGTCCGCCATGCTCGTGTAAGGGTACAGCGCGATATCCGCGATGGTCGGCGCCGTGCCCACCAGGTAATCGCGGCCAGCCAGGTGGGTGTCCATCAGCGCCGCGGCCTTCATGCCCGCCGCGCGCCATGCCACCATCTCGGGATCGTCCACCTTTGCGGTCTGGCGCAGATGGATCAAAAGACGCGGTTGCGCGTACGCATGCATGTGCTGGGTTTGCTCGAAACTCAACCAGCTCAACACCTGCGCCTGCGCCAGGCGGTCCTCGGGCAGCCAGCGCGTGCCTGTGCCCAGGTACCAGAGAATGGCCTGGGACTCAGCCAACCACTGCCCCTCCGGCGTCAGCAGCGCGGGCACCTGCCGCCAGGGGTTGATGCGCGCGAAGGCGTCGGTTTCCAGGTCGCCCTGGACGATGTCGAACGTACGCCGCTTGACGTCCAGGCCCATCAGTCCGCAGGCCAGCCGTATCTTCCATGCGTTGCCCGATCGCAGCGTATCCGCCAGTTCCAGCGGCTTGCCCGCCAGCGGATGGGACACCTGATTGTTCATGCGGAACTCCTAGTCATGATTGCGGTTCCTAATCCATTTTGATGTTGGCGCGCTTCACGATCTCGGCCCACTTGGTCTTTTCACCGCCGATGAAGCGGTGGTATTCGTCGGGCGT
The DNA here is from genome assembly GCA_032015805.1 of Achromobacter sp. Classification (GTDB taxonomy): domain Bacteria; phylum Pseudomonadota; class Gammaproteobacteria; order Burkholderiales; family Burkholderiaceae_B; genus Achromobacter. The sequence continues at coordinate 56,278 of DALZRX010000001.1, read as the reverse complement.
GCCCGTGTAGAGCTGCGTGCCCTGCGACGCAAGCCGCTCCTTCAATTCCGGCGAAGCCAGCGTCTTTTGCAGGGCCGCGTTCAACGCAGCCAGCACCTCGGGCGGCGTGCCCGCCGGCGCAAAGAAGGCATTCCACGAACTGATCTGCAAGCCCGCATCGCCCGCCTCGGTGCTGGCCGGCACCGCCGGCGCGGAGGGCAGCCGCTTGTCCGATGCCACCGCCAGCGCCCGCAATTTTCCCGACGCCACATGCGGCATGATGACCGGACTGGCGTCCATCACCACATCCACCTGCTCGCCGATCGCCGCGTTCACCGCCTCGCTGCCGCTCTTGAACGGCACATGGACGATGTCCACGCCAGCCGTCAGCTTCAGCAGTTCCAACCCCAGGTGCGGCGAACTGGCATTGCCCGCCGAGCCGAAGTTCAGCTTCGCCGGATTGGCCTTGGCATATTTGACGAATTCAGCAAACGACGCGGCCGGCACGCCCGCGCGCACCGCGAGCAGATAGGGCGATCCGGACACCATGCCCACCGGCGCAAACTTGTCGGCGTCATAGCTCAGCTTGGTGTAAATCAGCGGATTCACGACCTGCGTGCCTACCGTCCCCATGAAGATCGTGTAGCCATCGGCCGGCGCCGTGGCCGCCACCTGCGCCGCGATCACGCCGCCCGCGCCAGGCCGGTTCTCGATCACGATCCCCTGCCCCAACACGTCCCCCATTCCCTTGCCCACCTGCCGCGCCACGATATCCGTGATGCCCCCAGCGCCAAACGGCACCACCAGCCGGATCGGCCGCTCCGGAAACGCCGCCTGCGCGCCGGTCGTCATTCCCGCCGTAATCGCCAACGCCGCCACCATGCCCAAGACTTTCATGCCATTCCCCTTGTGTGCGCCGTTGCGGCGCTATGACACAAAGTGTCCTATAGAGCATTGATTTTCCGCAAGGGAAATTTGATTAGGGAAATCCTTGAGCAGCGGGAATAAAGTTCGCCTTATTGGATGAAATTCGCCTTTGGCTTTGGCCGGCAACACCTGCTATTGCGCGGGCGTCTTCTCTAATTCTGTGCGGATCGACAGCCTGCAGTCTGAAGAAAGGCGAACTTTGCAGTAAACGGGCATTGAAGAAATCGTGAAATTACGGACGACGAATCCAGGCCTTGAGGTGACCTACGCCTTGACGAGCAACATCGAGGTCTCCCTTTAATTGCGTGCCGCAGCTGAGCAGATGACACTGGCTGCAAACGTTCAGCTTGACGTCTGGGCTGTCTCGCGGATAGCGCACTTCCTGCACACCGACCCGGCTGGACAGATCATCAGAAGGTCTCACCTTGGGGCGCAGGTCGCGTTGTTGTCATGCGAGCTTCTATTGGAGATGGGGAAACGCAGCATTCGGGATCACTTTCAGCATTTGCCGCTTCAGGACGCAGCCCATCGCAAGGACTTCGTTCTGTTGAACGACGAGGATCACCTCTCCGTCGCACCGCGAGGCTTCCCGCAGGGATTGAAGTACCTGCCACCAGTGCGCTGAACCATGATGGTCTGGGCCTTCACCGCAAGTACAGTCACGCGCGCCTGCGCTGGCCTGGGCGTGGCAGCCGGGCCTTCGTCCTGGTGATACTCAGCGTGTATCAGATTGCCGATAAATAATATTGGACGCGGGGGGGACCAGTTTCTAAGCTGACCGACAGAAAAAAACAAGGAGACTGGGACGATGAAGACGGCGCTCGGGCATATCAAGGTGCTGGACCTGACACGCATTCTGGCGGGCCCGTGGGCGACCCAGAACCTCGCGGACCTGGGCGCCGAGGTCATCAAAGTGGAACGCCCCCAAGTGGGGGACGATACGCGCGCGTGGGGCCCGCCGTTCCTGAAGGACGGACAGGGCTGCGAAACCACCGATTCCTCATACTTTCTGGCGGCAAATCGTGGCAAGAAATCCATCACTGTCGATCTTGCCAACCCGGATGGCCAGGCGTTGATCCGCAAGCTCGCGGCTCAGTCGGATGTCGTGGTAGAGAACTACAAGGTAGGAACGCTTGCGCGTTTCGGCCTGGACTACGAGAGCCTGAAGGCGGTTAATCCTCGTCTGGTGTATTGCTCAGTTACCGGCTTCGGGCAGGACGGGCCGTATGCCGCACTTCCTGGCTATGACTTCGTGTTCCAGGGCATGGGTGGGTTGATGAGCATCACGGGCCAGCCGGAAAACACGCCTGGCGATGAACCGATGAAGGTCGGCATTGCCATCAGCGACCTGCTTACCGGCATGTATGCCACGACAGCCATATTGGCCGCATTGGAACACCGTAATGTAAGCGGGCTTGGGCAGTACATCGACATGGCTCTGCTCGACTGCGTGGTCAGCATCAGCTCGTACCAAGCGATCAATCACTTCCTGTCAGGCAAGATTCCGAGCCGCATGGGAAACGCGCATTCGAACATGGTTCCCTACCAGGTTTTCCGCTGCAAGCAAGGCAGCGTCATCGTTGCCGTGGGCAATGATGGCCAGTTTCGCGCCTTCTGCCAGCTTATCGGGCGGGCAGACCTGGCCGGCAACGAGCGCTACGCCACGCCCGGCCAGCGCAACCGCAATCGCGACGCGCTCATACCGGAGATCGCTCAGGCCATGCTGGCGCGCACCATGCAGGAGTGGGTGGAACTCATGGAGGCGGCGAATGTGCCCTGCGGCCCCATCTACAACATGAAGCAGGTGTTTGAGGACCCCCAGGTCCAGCATCGGGGAATGCGGCTCACGTTGCCGCACGGCGCAGGCGTAGAGGCGCCCGCTGTCGCCAGCCCGATCCGCATGTCCGAAACGCCAATCCAATACGGCCGCTCCGCGCCGTTACTCGGAGAGCATACCGACCGTGTGCTGGCCAAGCATCTTGATCTACCGCCGGAACGCATTGCCGAGCTTCGCGCTGCTGGAGCTATCTGACGCGACGACGGCTTAGGCGGTTCATTCTTCTCGCCATAAAAATACAGGAGACAAATCCATGCCGCGTCGTTCCCTTTTCAGCAGTGTCCTGGCGCTAGGCCTCGCAGCCTGCTGCGCAGGAGGTCTTGCGCAAGCCAAACCCTCCTCCATCCGCTACATCGTCCCGTATCCCGCTGGAGGTGCGGCCGACCAGATCACCCGCCTGGTGGCCAACGATGCTGCAGCTGTCCTGGGCATACCCATCGTCGTCGAGAACAAGGGCGGCGCGGCCGGCATGATCGCGGCTGAGACGGTGCTGCAGGCTGCGCCCGACGGCTCCACGTTCTACGTCGGCGCCAACGCACCCATTGTCATCAACCAGGCCATTTACTCCAAAATGTCCTACGATCCGGTCAAGGACTTCGTTCCTGTGGCAGGCATGGGCAAAGCGCCGCTGCTGCTGGTGACTCAGAAAGAATTGGGAGCCAAGGATGTTCCTGCGCTGATCGCGCAGGGCCGGCAGGAGGACGGCAAGCTCACCATGGGATCGGCCAGCAGCGGCAACATTACGCATCTGGCGGGAGAGTATGCGGTCAGCAAGATGGGCTTCAAAGTGACGCATGTGCCGTTCGCGGGCAGTGCACCGGCGATTGTCAGCATGATGGGAGGGAACATCGACATCATGTTCGACGCCCTGCCATCTTGCATGCAGCAGGCGAAGGCCGGACGCATCGTGCCCTTGGCCATTCTGGACGATCAGCGGTTCCCTCAGTTGCCGGACGTTCCCACAGCCAAGGAGCTAGGGTATCCGGGACTCGAAGCGGCAGCCTGGTTCGGCGTGATGGCGCGCGTGGGCACGCCGCAGCCCGCCATTGACGCCATGAACCGGGCAATTAACGAGGCGTTGAAAAAGCCGGAGCTGGTGGAGAAACTGCGGCGCATCGGCGCCCAGCCCATGCCTGGATCGCAGCAGCAATTCGCCCAGTTCATCGATGGCGAACGCAAGCAATGGATGCCCCTTGCGAAGTCGCTTGGCGTGAAGGCGGATTGACCAGCATGGAAAAGAAAAGCTTCGATTCGATTGCGGCTCTAAAGGCGTTCGTGGGCCAACCTGCTGTCACTGGCCAGCCCATTGTCGTTGACCAGCACGCGATCGACACGTTCGCAGCGGTCACCCTGGACCGCCAATGGATCCACGTCGACCCGAAGCGCGCGGCAACAGAATCTCCATTCGGGGGCACCATCGCGCACGGTCTGCTTACCTTGTCGCTCATCACCGGCTGGTATCACCGGTTGTTCGACTTTCCTGGCCGCAAGCTGGCGTTGAACTACGGCTTTGACAAGGTGCGCTTCCCCGCCCCCGTACCTAGCGGCTCGGCATTGGTGGGCAGCTTCAAACTGGCTCGAGTCGACGACTTGCGGGAGAACGAAGCGCGTTGCTTCTGGGAGGTCGACGTGCGGGAGCAGGCCGCGGAGCGCCCGGCCATGGTGGCCGAGTGGCTGATGCAGATCCGTTACTAGCCGCCCGCCTCCGCGGTTCTCCGGTTCTTTCGGAGCCGGTGGTGCGCCAGTGTTTACGAGGAGCGATGATGTCCGTACTTGAATTAACCCGCGTGGGCGCCTGTGCTGTGCTCACGCTGAACCGACCCGAGGCGCGTAACGCCTTGAGCCTGGAATTGCGCAACGCACTGGCTGAGGCATTGCCCGAGGTGCGGGACGACGAGAAAATTCGCGCGGTCGTGCTGACGGGCTCAGGCGGGCATTTCTGCGCCGGAGGAGATTTGCGCGCAATGACTGAAGGCCAGGGAAATACCGACGTCTTCGAGGGCCGAAGCCGCATTATCGGCATGCAGCGCTGGTTCGATGACCTGGTCGACCTGGAAAAACCCGTCATCGCCGCTGTTGAAGGCGTAGCCTACGGCGCGGGCCTCTCGTTGGCGCTGGCCGCCGATCTCGTGTTGGCGTCGCCGCGCGCCACGTTCTGTGCCGTCTTCGCACGCATCGGCTATGTGCCGGACCTGGGCGGCATGTACCTGCTGCCGCGCGCCGTGGGGTTGGCGCGTGCCAAGGCACTCGCATTCTCGGCGCGCGTCGTGAGCGCGCACGAAGCACAGGCGCTCGGCATCGTGCATAAGATCGAAGAAAAGCGGCCGCTGCTGGACGCGGCACTGGACTTCGCCGCGCGGTTCGAGCACGCGCCCGCTGGCGCACTGGGCATCATGAAGTCGGTGATGAACCGTGCTTTTGAGTCCGACCGGCACACCGTTTACATGCAGGAGGCCATGGCACAGTCGTTGTGCCGGGAAAGCCAGTTCCACCAGGAAGCTGCGCGTCGCTTCATCGACAAGCAGCCTCCCTTGTACCAATGGCCCGAGGAGGGTAAATGACCGCCCATCCGTGTCCCGACGACGTGCAGTCGCCTCAGCAGGAATACTTCGCGCATCTGGCGGAGGGACGTTTCATGATCCAGCGTTCCCGCTCCAGCGGCGAATTTGTGTTTTACCCGCGCGTCGTCGCACCTCGCACCGGCATGCGCGACCTCGAATGGGTTGCGGCGTCGGGACGAGGCACTGTGTACGCCACGACCGTCATGCGAGTTCGCCCGCCCGCGACACCGTACAACGTGTGCCTTGTCGAGTTGGAGGAAGGGCCGCGCATGATGTCCCGCATCGAGGGATTGGACCCGATGGAGGTGCGAGTAGGCATGCCCGTGCTGGCCCGCATCTCTCGCGATGAAGACGGGCAGCCGCTAGTGGTCTTCACCCCTGCGGCAAAGGAACTAGCATGAGCCTGGAGGGCTTCCCTCGCGGAAGATCCGCGATCGTCTCATCGGCCACCTACGGCATCGGCGAGGCGCCTGGCCTGACTTCGCTCGACCTTGCCGTGCGCGCCAGCGTCCAGGCGCTGTCGGCCGTCGGGCTGACGCCAGCCGATGTCGACGGGCTTTTCATCGGTCTGCCCGACGACTACCTATCCGGGCTGAGCTTCACCGAGTACCTCGGGATTTCGCCGCGTCTTACAGACAACAATCGCACTGGCGGCTCGTCGTTTCAAACGCATGCCATTCACGCAGCACTAGCGCTCGATGCGGGGCTGTGCGACGTGGCGCTTATTGCCTACGGCAGTAACCAGCGCACCGGCGCAGGCAAGCTAGTGAGCTCAATGCGACCGTCTCCCTATGAAAGGCCATACCGTCTTTCCCGACCCGTCGGGGGATACGCATTGGCGGCTTCGCGATACGCCGCGCAGTATGGCCTGGAAAAGGAACAACTCGGCGCTGTAGCAATCGCGGCTCGGCAGTGGGCGCAAAAAAATCCCGACGCCTTCATGCGCGATCCACTTTCCATGGAAGACTATCTGGCCTCCCGAATGGTTTGCGACCCCTTCTCGGTCAGGGACTGCTGCCTGGTCACGGACGGGGCTGCCGCGGTGGTCATGGTGCGTGCTGACCGGGCACGGGATGTTGCCGCGCGGCCTGCCTATCTGCTGGGCGGCGCCGCCGCCGCGTGGCACAAGGACATTACCAACATGCCTGACCTGACCGTCACCGCCGCCTCCCTTAGCGGCCCGCGGGCCATGGCCATGGCCGGCGTTGCGGCCAGCGACATCGACGTCGTGGAACTGTACGACGCCTTCACGCTGAACACCATTCTGTTTCTGGAAGATTTGGGCTTCTGCGCCAAGGGCGAGGGTGCGGCCTTCGTGGGGGGAGGACGCATTGCGCCTGGCGGGGAACTGCCGGTCAACACCAATGGTGGCGGGTTGTCCTGCGTGCATCCGGGTATGTATGGGCTGTTCACCATGGTGGAGGCCGCGCAGCAACTTGCGGGAAATGCAGGCGAGCGTCAGGTTCCGGACGCAAAGCTGGCGCTCGCGCACGGAAATGGCGGCGAGCTGTCCAGTCAGGCCACGCTGGTTCTTGGCACCGCCGAAACAATCTAAGTACAAACCGGGAAGAATTTCATGCAAAGCAACTTACTCTCCCTCGAGAACCAACAAGTCATTGTGACGGGGGCTGGCCAAGGCATCGGCCTCGCGCTGGCAACTGCGATCACCGATCTCGGCGGCCGCGTGGTGGCCGTTGACCTCAATGCCGATGCGTTGGCGGCGTTGCGCGATTCGTTGGGCGCTGAGCGTTGCGTAACGGTTGCGGGCAATGTGGCGGACCCGGCCTTGGCTTCGCAAGCGGTAGATGCCGGCGTTGCGGCCTTTGGCGGGGTAAATGCCTTGGTCAACAACGCGGGCGTGACGCGCACAGCCATGATCGACAAAATGTCGGCGGCCGACTGGCAACTGGTCATCGACGTTCACCTGACCGGGGCCTTCTATTTTGTCCAGGCGCTGGGTCGACATCTGCTGGCTCGCGCCAAAACTGGCGGCGACGGCGCCGGTTCGATCGTGAACATCTCGTCCGACGCGGGCCGGCGCGGCACCATTGGCCAGATCAATTATGGCGCGGCCAAGGCAGGCGTCCTGGGCCTGACCATGTGCGCGGCACGCGAATGGGCCAAATATGGCATCCGCGTCAATACGGTGGGATTTGGGGTGGTGGAAACCCCCATGACAGAAACCATCCGCGGCGAAAAATTTCGCGACACCTATCTTGCCCAGATTCCGCTGGGCCGTTGGGGAGAGGCTGACGAGGTAGTCCGGCCGGTATGTTTCCTGCTTTCGGACGCCGCGTCATATGTCACGGGTCAGCACCTGTCGGTCAATGGGGGTTACACCATCGGGGTGTAGGTTAAGAATCTGCTTTTGATCGGAATGTCGGCTTTCAATTGAAAGTGAGGACGCCACACCATACAAATCAAGGACTTATCGAAATTTGATTCATCCACTTTGTTTGCCGTGGTTCATTTAACGTGGGATTTTCGACCAAAAAAAGTTCACTGAACTTAGGCATCTAATATGCTGACCAGCTCACGGGCTCCTTGGTCTCATTCCTTCGCTCAGTTGGACGACCGCCCCAACCTCGCCCACGATCGACAGCTCCTAGCCACACCACGGTTGGTTCAGCCGCCGCGCACCTCAGCCCTAGCGGTCATCCCGGGGGCAACCACCAGAACTGGCCGCTTACGGCCATTAGCAGACGCTCGCAGGCGGTTTTCCAAAGCTGCCCTTCGCGCAGCTCGACTGAAATGCATCATCGACGCCTAGGGCTCTGCAATCTTCGAGCCCGTGAAGCATCACTTCCAATCTGCGTGTGGAAACCAGATCACGACTGAGCAGCGACAGGAACTCGAAATGGCGATCCCAGCCGATTGAACGCGTTCATTGCGGCGATCGTGATCGTGAGGTCAACCAGTTCCTTGGGCGCGAATTGTGCCGAGGCGGCGGCATACGCCTCATCAGACGCGTGCGTCTCGCTGACACGGGTCACCTCCTCAGCCCAGGCCAGCGCGGCGCGCTCCTGCTCAGAGAACAAATGGTGCACCTCGTCCCATACCGGTACCAAACTGATCTTGTCGATCGACATGGTTTTTCTTAGATCGCGACTGTGCATATCGATGCAGTGTGCGCAGCCATTGATTTGCGAAACGCGGAGGAACACGAGGTGCACGAGTTCCTCCGGAAGGTTCGTCCTTCTCGTGACGTAGTGGTGGATACCGAAAAGTGCCTTTGCGCCTTCAGGTGCGATCTCTTGCCAGTTCAAACGGGTCATCACAGTCCTTTGCTGTTGTTGATGATTGTCGGATCGCGGCCGGCGCGCCCCGAAGGCCGCCTATCGACTTCGACCGCGATCCATGTCATAAGCAGACGTTACTCCACCGGCCGTTGGAGAAACAGGCCCAAAAACTGCCGAAACGACTGACCCAAGATGACTGACTTAAGTACGTTCGATGCGCTGGCGATTCAGGTGGACCGAGCCGCCGTCGCGGCAATCGGCGACCAGATCCATGCGAGCCTGCGACAGGCGATCCTCGACGGCCGGCTTGCGCCAGGACAGCGTTTGCCTTCCGGTCGGGACCTCGCCGCGCAGCTTGGTGTCGCGCGCGGCACCATCCGCGTGGCATACGATCGGCTAATCGCCGAGAACCTGGTATTCGGTGCCGGACCCGCTGGAACGCGCGTAAGCGCTCGGCCGCCTACCATCGAAGCGGTCGACGACTTGCCAATCGACAGACCTTTGGCGGCCTTCAACCGTCCATTTTCAAGCACCCCACGGCCGTTCCAAATGGGCGTACCCGCTCACGACGCGTTTCCGGCCAAGCTCTGGGCCCGCATGCGAGCGCGTGCCCTACGCGACGACGCGATCACTGACACGGCCTACGCGGACCCGCGAGGCGAACCCGTGCTGCGGGCCCAGATCGCGAGCCACCTTGCCATCAGCCGGCAAATGCAATGCCATCCCGATCAAATCATCGTCACCGGTGGATACCGGCAGGGCCTGCTGCTCGCCCTCGCGGCGCTACGCGCTCAGGGGCGCAAGGCTTGGATCGAAGAGCCAGGTTATCCGCTGGGAAGGCGCGCGCTCGAGCTGATCGGCGCCACCCTCGAACCTGTGACCGTTGACGCCGAGGGGCTGCGCGTGGACGATGGCATCGCCCGGGCCCCAGACGCCCTGCTGGCACTGGTCACCCCAGGCCAGCACGCACCGCTAGGCGTGACCCTATCGCGCGCGCGAAGACACGCCTTGCTCGACTGGGCGGCGGCAAGTGGCGCCTGGATCATCGAAGATGACTATCTCGGAGAACTTCAGCTCGACGGTCGGGCGGCACCGGCCCTTGCCTCAGGTGCAGGCGCCGAGCGTGTAATTCACATCGGGTCGTTCAGCAAAACGCTCAGCCCGGCGCTCGGCCTCGGGTTCGTCGTCGCCCCACGTTCGCTGGCGGAGCGCCTGATTGAGGTCGCCGCCGTGTTGGCCCCGGCTCCGAACCGGATCGCCCAGTTGGCTGTTTCGGAGTTTCTATCCAATGGGCACTTCCTGCGGCACCTGCGGCAGATGAAGGCTCTCTATACCGAGCGCCGCAACCTCGCGCTAACGCATGTAAACAGGCTTCTGCCGGGCACGCTGGCGGCTGGCCTGGGCGTAATCGCACCGCTGCCACAGATTGCCGACGACATCGCCGTGGTGCATATCGCCCGCGCACATGGCCTCGCGCCCTCGGCGCTCTCCGCTTGGCACCTTAGCCGCGGGCACGCGCAACGTGGCTTGCTACTCAGCGTGACGAACCTGCACCCCGACAACATAGAAACCGCATGCGCGACGCTTGCAAGAATCCTTGCATCTCATTGAATCGTGGGCCGCATATCCCAGTGGATCATGCACGCGGCGTCGGAGCGTCCGGTTCTCGCGGATAATGACCTCAGCAGTCGGCGGCGAAGTTCCGCCGACGGCCAGGAGCGGTCATCGAGTATCAACAAAAGCCGGGCATTTCAGCAGGCTTAGAAGCACTGATTCAGGGAGTCAGCATGCGTATCACCCAAGATTTACGCGCAAATGGAGTCCTCAGGCTTGAGCATCTCTTGGAGGGTCTCAACTATTCGGTCTGGGTTAACACCTACGGACCCTTCGACCTAAATCGGACACTGGAAGAGCAACTCGCTCATTCCACTGGTAACGAAGTGATCATTGGCGGGCAGTCCTGCGTAACTGCAAGCGAGGCACGCGGAGAAGTGACCGAGCAACTGCTGCACGTCGGGGATGACGGTTACGGCCCACTGGACTTGAATGCAAAGCGCTCCGAGATCCTGAATCTTCTTGAAGATCTATTCATGCATGTGTGCTTAGACCAAGCAAGCACCATAACCTCATTTTGGCTAAGCAAAGGCCATCCCGCATACCCAGTGTTCTGGGACTTCGCTTTCGATATTCAGAGTGGTGGAAAAAGGTGGATTTTGATGGGAAGTAGCAGTGACTAGGCGCTGCTATGACCACTTTGGGTAGTGCGGTCGATCGGCCAGTCGTCGACGACTGTTCACGGCCACAAGCGGACATGGCGCGCATTTTCGGCCACCAACCTCTTGCCGCGGGGGCTGTCAGCATCATTCCCGCTCAGATCAGTGATACAGGCGGCTAGAAGTGACAGTACTTAAGCTGTCGATGCGGCTATCGCTGGCCGGTTTCTAAGGCCATGCGCAACACTGACCTCAATTGGGAAACTGCATATTCAGGCCCATGTATATCTGCCAGTCCGGCTGTCCAGGCCCTCGACTGGCCACGGCGAACTGGGGTTCGATGAATAGGTTTTATACGGTCTTCTGATGCTTGAATACCTGCCCGATGCCTATCCCTAACGGCACGCCATAGCCGTCGTTCTTTAAATTGTAAGTCGACACCGGCGCCGCCCGCAGATAGGTGCCGCCACCTAGCTGGTACATCGCAAAGGGCTGGAAAGCCACCAAATTCGCGTCTTCGCGACGGCTGGAGCCTGCGAAGCTGCTCTGCCAAGACAGCAGATACCCATACTGGAACTTCGCCGAGCTGGCATCGAACAAGACGTTGACCAGTCCGGCCGACCATTTTTCGCTGCCCACCTCCTTCTTGGTGGCGGTGGGCGCAGTGAGCTGCGGCCCGATGCCAAAGCTGACGGCGGGGTTGCCGGTGTCTATGAGATAGGCCGTGAAGATATTCAGGTCGCCGATGCCCGTCTTATGACTGCCGTCCACCGGGAAGGTGTTCACGGGTAGCGAGGCCCGCATCAGCCAATTGCTTTTCGAGATGGAGAACGGCTGCGCATAACGCAGCCAGAACTGGTTGGCGGTATCGCCGGTTTCGGTCTGCCTGCCGATGTAGTAATTCTGGATGTTGAAGGCCGTCATATTGGCCAGCGGATTGTTGGCCTGTGCCGCGGAGTCGGTAGCGTTTGTCTGAGCCGATGCTCCCGCAGAAGCCCCTATGGCGACGGTAGCGACCGCAGCCATGATGGCGAGCCTGGCTGAATCTGTCTTCATGGTTCAGAGCGCCGACGCGGAATCATTTGATCTTGACGACATCGTCCGGCTTCCACGTCTGGTCATAGAAAGCATCCTCCGCACCGTACAGTCGCAGGGTAACGAGAAAATCACGCCCGGGGACTGTCTTGATGAACGCGGCATCCACGACGTCTGCGGGCTTCTCCGGGCCGAACCAGATTTCTATCGAGCCATCCTTCTGCTTCGGAATATCGTAGTAGCCGTTAGTCGACGGCATCAGTTGATCGGTTTCGGGCATCGTCCCGTCGGTCACGTTGTACACAGTGACGGCCCAGAATAGCGCTGCGGGGGCATCGGGCGGCATGCGAAGCTTGTACGTGCCCGACCCGTTCAAGAACTCGCCGCTTGCATCGCGAGCCGTGAAAGGATATTTGGACCCCGCGCCCGTGGTGCGCATCACCATGGCTGGTGCTGACGAATAGGCGATCTGGAAGAACGTCGCGCGCTGGCTCACGTCCAGATAGCTGTCCTGCATCCATTCGGCCGTGGCGCCCGCCCACGCGCGCTCCCACTGCCGGTCCTTATAGTACAGATGACGTTTGTCGTCACGCCCCAGCTGTCGCGTCGCCAGGATCATCTTCGGAGCGGTTTCCACTGCCTTTTTAAGTAGCTCCTGTTGCCTGGCGGAGGGCATGAAGGGTTGCCCCTTGACGATGCCGATCGAGGCCAGGACACCGCGCAACTCCGGGTCGATGGCGGAAACAGGCTCGTAGTCGACGAACTCCTTGAGCTTGGTCCAGTACGCCTGGTCAACGGGATACATCATGTTGATGGCTTTGCCCGACCCGTCTGGAAACTCCATAGGTTTGATGTCTTTTTCCACGGTCCACAAAGGATAAATGCGCGTGGTCTCGGCAGCCTTGACGGCTGGCGCGGGGTCCGGCTTGCCCTCCCCTTTGGCCATGATCGTGCGAAAGAACAGGAACACGTTGTAGGTCGGAGACTTGACGACGAAGTAGCTGCTTGGCACGTGTCCGTCGTAATCAGGCGGCAATAGCAGATACAGGCCGCCGCGAGCGCGGTCGGGACCAATCGCGCCGACGTCGGCGAGGGTGCGCTGGAAAAAATCGGTGAACATGCCGATGACGTTGGGCGGCGCCTTCACCACGAGCGGCCCGGTCTTCTTCAGATCCAGGTAGCTCATCGAATAAATCACATCGGCGTTGGGCGTGGGCACCATGGCGCGGGCGTCCATGCGTTCCTTCCAGATGGGCAGCACGTTGTAGCCAGCGCCGAATTCCTTTTCTGAACCGTCGCGCATGCCGATCACGTTCAGCGCTGGCAGCATGGTCATGTATGCATGAATTGCTCGCTGGTAGTAGAGCTCGTCGCGCAGGCTCTCTGCCTCTTTGGGATCCAGCCAGTTGCCCTGGTTGATTTGCTGGACAAGCGGCGACATAGGCGCTGAGCCCTGTGCAAGTGCGGGCGCGGCGGGCTGGAAGACGGCCAGCAGCATCCCGGCCGCCAAGGCAAGTTTGGACAAAACGCACATGAGTCAACTCCTGGAACTGGCGCGGGCAGCGTGCCAAAGCTCTGGTAGGCAATGGCAGGCGCCGCCCCTTCGACGATGAAAGTGCTTATTCGACCTTCTTGACGACCGGAGGCTTCCAACTGCCGTCCAGTATTCCCTTGTCGCCCCAATAGGCGCGGATGTAGAGCGAAATGGGCTCTCCGGGGGAAGGCAGCCAGTTGGCCTCCTTGTCCTTTCCGGGAGAAGTCGGCCCGACATAAATCGTCAGCGAACCGTCCGAGCCTCGAACCAGATTCTTGTTCTTGGTGCCCAGCGAGTAGCGGTTCAGGTCGTTGGAGCTGAAGAGATGATGCTTGTTGTACAGAGTGAGCGACCAGAAACCCTTGACCGGCGGCAGTTGGCCCGCAGCGAAGGTGATCTCGTAGCGCTTTCCGCCGTCCAGTAAGGCGCCGGCGGAATCGAAATCGGTATAGAAGTACTGGGTTTCGGTGGGTCGGTTGTCGAACATATTCGACTTGGCCGTACCCGTACGATTGAAGTAATCCACCCCTGTCTGGGCATTATTGACCGAGCGGTTCCAGTTGTTTCCGGCGGGTACGCCGTTGTGCTTCCATTGGAAGAAGGGGTCTATTACCTGTTTCTCCGTTTCCTGGGCGACCTGGACCAGAGCTTCCTTGATGGCCGGATCCTTGGCTGCTGCCGCCATCACCGAGCGGAACTGCGCATACATGGCTTCTTCGCCGGGTAACGGCGGCACCATATCCAGCACCTGAGCAAACTGGTCGAAGAACTGCTCGGGTACGACCCAGCGCGTTTCGCCTGCGGCAGGGCTATCGGCGCCGGGATTGGGAATGCCTGGGGTGGTCTTCCAGTCGATGGACTTCATCTTGCCGTCGAAGTCCTTCAGCGGATAAAAGACCACCTGGTTGATTTTCTTCTGGATGGTCTGGCGGTCCTGGTCCGTATCGTCCATGAAGATGCGCGGAATGGCGTTGGCCAGGGCCGTCGGGCTGCGGATGATCGCCTGCACACCTGGCGGCTTCTTTCCTTTCCAGTTCGGCCCCACCAGCAAGTAGAAGCCGGGCTTGCTCTTGTAGGGCTTCCCAAGTTCGCCGAACTGGTTGGTGCGCTGGTCATACAGCGCATAGACCCAGAAGCGGTCGCCGAAATCGGGGACCTGCGCAATCACCGGTTCCTCATCCAGCGAAAAAAACCCCAAGCCGTAGACGACATCCTGATTCGGGCATGTGACGAACGTTTCTGCGGGGAGTATGTAGTCATGCAGCATGCCGATCTGGCCACGCGGCGCAACGGGCAGGATGCCGCCCAACAATCCCGGACGAGGAGCCTTGGTAATCCGCTCGTTGCGATTGAGCATGTTCACCATCGGCCATCCCCACACATACGCCAAGCGGCCAATGGTCTTGGCATATTCCGGGTGCATGACGACACCTGGCGCCGGTTGGGTTGGCGCGGCGCGACTCTCCGTTTTTTGGGGCGCACCGAACACAGGAGCGGCGAGCGCCGCGCACAACAGGCCGACCGAAGCCGTCACTGCAAAACCATGCTTCATTCCTGGACTCCTTGATGTTCTGGCCACGTAGCCCACCGCCGATTACGGAATTCTTGCGCCTGATTTATCAGTCTTACATCAGGCTGAACAATTTGTGTGACCTGAGCAGTTGCCCTCGCCCACGAACCTGCCGCATCCACTCGAATTTCAGCCTGCACCTCGGTCGATATTGTTAGCAGCGACATCGAGGCGCGTCCATGCTAATTTTGGCAATAACGCACTACCCCCTTCGAGAAGGCGCATGAAACTGCACCGTTTTGAATCGTTCGGAGAGTTCGAGAATGCCGTCGTAGATGTCGACCTCAAGGTGCGCTTACTGGGGCCGCAGGATGGACCTTGGCGGATAGGCCATGCCGATATCGACGGATTCACCGTTCAGCGGGGTATCGAGGTTGTTCCCAACTTGTGTGAAGCCTCTGGATGGCCCACGCACCTGATGTTCTTGCTGTCTCCAGGACGGCCAACGCCCACTTGGTTGAACGGAGTTCCGTTTTCCAATGGCAAGGTCGGGGTTCTCGCGCCAGGACGAGGGTTCGTGTTCCGCGCGGCGGGGCCCAACGAATGGACGACCATCGCCGTGCCGCTGACATCTTGGCTGTTACACATGGATAACGAAACAGGCCAGGCATTGCGCGGATGGTGCCAATCAACATGTATGTTGGACGCCACACCGAGCGCGATTGAAGCGCTGGAACGGGCGGCGTTGATTGCGGCCAACCCACACACCCCCCGCTCCACCAGGCGCGCACTGATCGAAAACGCCATCGTGGGCCTTGTCTGTTCGCGCACCCCGCAATCAATGGCTACCGGTCGCCCTGGCGTCTCACCTCACGCGATATGCGACGCCACCCTTAACATCTTTGATTTGATGGATAAGACGGGTCACGATCAACTTGATGGCTTGCCTATGGGTGCCAGATCACTACGGACCTTCTTCCACAATTGCTTTGGCAGAGGCCCAGTTCAGTACCTGCAATTGAGGCAGCTCCATGCGATCCATGAAGCCCTGCAGCATGCGCATGACGATTGGACTTCCGTCGCCGACACATTCGAGCGGCATGGCTACGCCTATTCTTCCTATGCCCTTGCGCGGTATCGGGCCGTATTTGGAGAGACACCTTCGACGACCCGCGTGAGAGAAATCACGGGCACGTAGATCCTTACTGTAAACACGGCAGTGTACGGACGATGGCTGCGTGGCGTCCTGATCGGCCGTTCCGGGTCGGAAGGAGCCGATTGGCATCTAAGGCTAGCGACGGTGCAATCAACCGGCCACTACACGGCAGCGTCCAAATTTTGAACAATTGCGAATTGTGGGCCTTGCCCCTTGTGCAACATGGATCAGAACAGGCCGGTAAAATATTTGGACCCACGGTTTGCGGGCCAGCGATGGCTCTTAAGTCCCACGCGAACATAGGTCCGAAAAATGGCACGACATACGCACCAACCACCGGCAGCTGGGGCTCATCAGCCTGCACCGGCTCACCTAGCGGAAATGCTTGATAGCCTTAGCGACGGATTCATGTCGATAGACAAGTCCTGGCGCTTCACTTACCTGAACAACACCGCCGAGCGCTATTTGCAACAGGAGCGACAAAACCTCCTCGGACGCGAAATCTGGCAGTGTTACCCGGACTTGGTGAACTCCGGCTATTACAGAATCTACCGGCACACAGCGGCCACAGGACGTCCCGGCTGCCACACTGGCTATTACGCCCCGCTACGCACTTGGTTTGAAGCGCGCTCATTTCGCCACGATGAGGGTATTACGGTGCTTTTTCGCGACGTCACGCGCGAACACGAGCACGCTGCCCAACTGGAATTTGAAGCGAGTCACGATTATCTGACGGGGTTGGCGAATCGACGCAGTTGCATGGAAGCTCTGTCTCGTGCAGTCGCTGGCGCTGCCTTGCCAAGCACGCCGAATGACGTCTCTGTCGCGGTGCTGTTTATCGACTTGGACCATCTGAAGGAAGTCAACGACGCGTTCGGCCATGCTGCCGGTGACGAACTGCTGCGTAATTTTTCGGTAAGGCTTACCGAAAGTCTCGGACCTGCTTTTTTTGCTGCGCGCGTAGGCGGCGACGAGTTTGTTCTACTGTTGCGCAACACCACGAATAGCGCGGCAGAAGCATGCGCATTTGCGGTGCTCAACGCGCTTGCGATGCCGTTCGAAATAAGCGGTCGAGCGATCTCTCTGTCCGCCAGCATTGGTATCGCGCTAATGGGAGAAGACCCCGAAACCGCCGAGACGTTGCTGAGTCAGGCCGATACGGCCATGTACGCGGCCAAGTCGGCTGGCGGGCTTCAAGTACGCACGTATGACGTGATTCTGGACCGGGGCGTGCGCAACCGTGTCGCGTTGCGTTCCGATCTCCGCGCGGCATTTGCGCAGAACCAGTTCGAACTTCATTTCCAGGCCCAGATTTCTCTCGTGGATGCCACCCTGATCGGTGCCGAGGCGCTTCTTCGCTGGCGTCATCCCGAGCGAGGCTTGCTGACGCCTGACGCATTCTTGGCGCTGTTGCTTGAGTCCCCCTATGAGGGCGTACTTGTCGATTGGCTGCTCAATGCGGTTTGCCTGCATATCGCCGCATGGCAAAAGATGGGCGTCACCGTACCGCGAATCAGCCTGAACCTATCGGCTCGGCAACTACTCGATATAGGGCTGGCAGATCGAATTCACCATGCCGTCCGGAAACACGGCATCTCCGCCGCCATGCTCGATGTCGAAATCACGGAAGACTGCCTAGTAAGCGACATCGAAATGGCGACTTCAGTTCTCGCCACGATGAAACAAGCCGGACTATCCACGTCGCTCGACGACTTCGGTGCGGGATACTCAAGTTTGAGCTATCTGGTCCGACTACCTGTGGACACGCTCAAGATCGACAAATCCTTTGTCCGCGGGCTGGCAACGTCAGAGAAGGCTTCGGCGGTAATTCGAGGCATCGTCGGTCTTGCTCGTTCGCTCGGCATGAAAACAATCGCCGAAGGGGTCGAGCACCAACATCAGGCCGATGAGTTAAAGGACGCGGGCTGCGACGCCATCCAGGGTTATCTGGTCAGCCGGCCGCTTAGCGCAGAAGCCTTTGTAGAGTATGTGGGACGAAGGTGACAGCAGAGGGCCATTGAATTGGCCGCGAAACTTCAGTTAGCGGCATGCACGTCGCAGAGGCTGTCCGCTCTCGGCCAATAGCAGTCGTACTGATCACGGGAAAGCGGACATTCAACGGTCACGCTAAGCTGCGCCGGAGCGAATCGGAGGGAGGCTTCGCCGCGCACGTCGTCCAGAGGCTCAGACTCTTGGCGGCATGCGGGCCCGGTCAAGGCGGCGATGGATAAGAGAGACCATCGTCAGTAAGTCCTCGGCGTCCTCCTTCGGCATCGCCCAGTTAACTCTTGCTTCGTGAGCCGTCGGGTTGCGGAACATACCGAATGTTCCACGCACGAGGTTGGCGAAACCATTCTGCTCGCTTTTTTCGCTGGCCGAGGAGCGCGGATTGATTGCGAGCAATGGAGGTTCACCGCTTAGGGCTCGATCTACCAAGGAGGCACCGTCATCGGTGAGGCCGGTTCGGGATCGCATTTTGTCGGCGACACTCTTCACGGCTTCCTGCACGGCGTGAAAATAGTTGTCGGCCAAAAGTTCGGCGCGGCAGAATCTTAGGACATCTGGGTGTACGCCTCGGCCCTCAAGGTCGGCCCGCAATTCGCGTGCACGTCGCTGTGCTTCGGGCAGAGTCCGTGCTACCTCTGAGGAACTGAGCTCGCCGGCCTGGTCCACGACCAGTCCAGCAAAGGCGAGCGCTTGATTGAGAAGTGTGCGCAACGGCTCGTAGCGGCTGGGCTCGCGGCTATAGCGTGCGGGCTTCATAGCGTGCCGGATGAACGCCAACACATGGGTCCGGTTCTGCTTTGTGTTTTGGCTCTCGGCAAACGCGTTGTAGATGCGAACCCTTTTCGTAATCGGGCCGGGATCGGTCATCTTACTCGAGGCGATAAGGTGTTGGATCTCAGTGCCAGTAAGCCCGGCGCTCGTATCGCCAAGCGCTCCCGCTATTGCTTCCAACTGATCTTGCGAAAAGAGTGCCATCAAACTTACCTCCTTTCTTCTCGGGTGGTGGTTGGTAGAAGGCCTGTAAACCCCAGACAGGTATGCCGTGTAAGGTGCGCGCAAGTGTGCCGAGATGCACGAGTCAAGACGGTGAGGCGGATCACATTATTCAACGATGTCAGAGGCGGGGTCACGCCTGTTGGTTTCGTCCAGCGGTGTGTTCAATAGTGCCGAATTCATCTGCCGGTAGAGCGGACCAATGTCGGTTTCGACCTCTTCGTAGAACTCAGAAAGCAGCATGCTGTACTTCTTGTCGAAAATGATCGTCTTGTCGAGCTGCGTGTCTGAGTGCTTCGTGACGCAGACTATTAACTGCATGGAAACCGGAAGGTTTTCGGCAATAAAACCGAGTACGACGTGCAGGTTCAGATCGTCCTGGTCCTGCTGGTTTGGAGAGTCGATGACCACGGGGATCGACATACCCACTTGCTCATCGTGGCATACCTTCCATAGCGCGGCGTAGTAAGCGAGGAGTAGGCGGGGACCCCCGCTACCCGATCGGTTGGGTCTGCTGACAATGTTGGGGTTGCCCGCTGGATCTGGCACGTTGAGCGCCTTCCTCGCGTGTGCGTAAGCTTCCCTGAATGCCGTTATGATTCTTTTTGTCCGCTTCTTGTCGGTCAATGCGACCAGACGTGCATCGATTTCTAATAGCTTGACGTTCCAGTCCGCGAGTTCGCTAGTAATCTGTTCCCTTTCCGCGTCGAACGCCCTATGGGCAGCTTGCGACCCGTGGGATTCCACGACTTCGCGGAATCGTAGCTCCCCGCGCTTATGCTCAAGTATGTCGTTGATCCTCGCGTAGTTGCCTCGTAGCGACTGGAGTTCCTTGCTCGTCGATTCCAGTTGGCGCTTCGCATCAACAAGGTGTTTTTGGAGCGTTCGCGTCAGTTCCTCCAGGATCCTCGCATCCTCCGCATAACCAAGGTGGTGTAGGAACGATTGCTCGTGCTCAGCCCCGCAGGTAGGGCATACAATTTCGTGTGCGTTGGCCGTGCTGGCAAGGTATTTTTGGTCACCCGCGTATTCCCTTAACGATGCGAAGGCCACTTGGATTTGGTGGTTGATACTTGCGATCACCTCGCCTTCGCGGACGTGCTTAGCACGTAGCGCCTCCTGAAGACGGTTGAGGTCGTTCGCTTCTGCCGTAAGGCGTCGGATATCCTCTTCGAAACCTTTCTCTGAAAGCTTTACGGTATCAACGGGGAGCGCGTGACTAAGTCGACTGCGAGTGCGCTCAAGAAGCTTCATCTCATTAACCAGCGCGTCAGCCTCCCTCGACACCTCACTGTGCTCGCTTTTGAGCTCATAGTATTTTGCAGGCTTGATTCCGCTGAAATACTCGAGAATGCTGCGAACCGGGGCCGCATACTGCATCGTTGCAGGGAAGGTGTCCCACTTGTCCCGCCAGCTTCCGTCTTGGTCGATGTAGAAAGGAAGGAAAAAGCACGCAGGATCGGCAAGCGTGCCGTGCCCCGTCTTTTTAGAGGTCAGCATGAGTTTGAAGCCGACGAGCGTCGCGAACGCCTCCGTCCAGGCCGCATGCGAATCAGTTGCCTTTAGGAGTTTGCCCGAAGAATCGTAAAGCGCGCGCGAGCCGCTGTGGTGGATGGCCGTGAAAGACTTTCCGTCTATTTTGAACCGCACTGCGGAGACGGTCTGCGGATCCCACTGTTCAAGGGTACCCAGAGGTTTGGCTCCGAGCGTTAAGAAGAGGTGTTTAACGAGGCTTGACTTGCCTGTGTGGTTCTCCCCTTGGATCAGGTTCCTGTGAGGGTGAAAGCTCACCTTCCTTGCCCTTTTGTCGCGGTGCGATAGCAGCGAAATGCTGTCGAATTGGAAGGTTCTCATAGGATTTTGTAGATAAAGCTCGGAGGAGTTTCCTGAAGTTAGGCTGCGGCATTTTTCGTTACCTGAATTAGCAAATACGCAAACACTTCAGCTTTTTTGAATGCCGGATGCAATGCGGCGATCCTTGCAACCTCGGCGTCCAGCGCCGGAAGCAACGGCGCAGCTCCCATTAGCGCCGGCGCCGCCTTGACGCATTCGTCGATCAAAGCAAGTTCGTCGGTTCCCCATCCTCCCGAGACGAGGGCGGAAAAGTATTTCGCAATCCCGATGTCTATCGTTATGCGCATGAGTGGCGAAAGCCCCTCTAGCAACAGTGCAACAAGGACAGAGTCGAGGTGCAATTTCAGATCGGGCACGCCCTTGAGGTCTGCTAGAGCAGCGTCCAATTCGGCAATCGAGTACCCCCGTTGGCGCCGGAGTTCCCTAAAGGAGGTGACGGGTTCCGTCTGCCTTCCGAGCGCGCTGAGTTGGACAAACAGAGCGTCTATGAATGCCTTCGCCTGACCAGCGCTCGCGGGCAGATGCTTGCTCAGGTAGGCTGTTGCGGCTCCAAGCGCCAAGAGATGCGGGTTGTCTGGATGCAGGGTGGTTTTTCGGAGGGCAAGCCGTTTGAGATCAGGTATCTCGCCAGGAGTCGCATGTAGCAGGGCCAAACCTTCGGTCAGCAAGGACGCGTGGCTGCTATCCAGTTCCGACGCTAAGCACTTGAGCAGAGACGAAGCGGTTCCGCTCGCCGCCAGCGGAAGGTCGCAACCCGCGTTTGATACGAAATGCGCGCTGGCGTCCAATTGCTGTATGGCTAAGCCAGCCTTGTAGAGTTTGCCGACAGGGCTCTTCTCCACTCTGGACAAGGTAGGAGCCACCTTCTTTTTACGGGCGTCCGGCTTGAGTATTCCAGTAAGTTCATTGAACGACCACTCGCCGCCATCCTTCTTTTTGATTTGATAGATATCGATCCGAGTGGGAGCCGTTTCAGAATCAAACTCAGCAACATCTTGGATCGATTCAAAAAGGAGGAGAAAATCGGTCGCCCCAGCCTCCTTAAGCTCAATTATCCGAAGGATTGCCCAGTAGCGCTGGAAGTCCACTCCTTTCTGTCCGTGGCCGCCGCCAGCCTCCGCGAAAGCCGGATTTTGGCTAAGTGAGAATATTTCGGTGAATTTTTCTTCTGCGGGCGCCATAGCTGGTTTGATGGATATCGCTCGTGGAACCGTAGTTTCGCGTGCCGTTGTACCGCGTGCATCCTGCTAATTTATCAGCGCGAGGGCCAATGTGCAACTTCTTGTTACTGACGGGAAAAATGCAAACCAACTGACGTTTTTTAGGTTGAAAACTCAACTTTCTACAAAAGTGTCGCGATTGGCGTCCGCTTTGGGTCGAGAACGGACATAGTCTAGGCAAGCAAGTCACCCGCCAAGATACTTCGTGGACCGGAGCGCGCCGTCAAAATCGCGAACTTTTACATAAAAATCAGCAGTTCAAGAGTGCCACTTATCGAAAAGGCGGACTTTTAGCCCGCATCTAATCGACGTGCCTCCAACTGTCATGGTTTCAGCCGCGGTCTATCAGCTCAAGCGTAAAAAACTTCCTGTACGGCACCCCGTGAATTCGACCTACAACGTTAAGATCGGCGAAGTGCGCTCGCAGGGCTTCAAGTTGGAAGCGCGCGGCCGGGTCGGGCAACGGCACAGGCAAAAGGTGCCCGCCTACACCTTGTATGACGCGATAGTGAGCAACAGCACCGGCCCCTGGCGCTTCGCGCTGAATGCCAACAATCTGACGGACAAGCGCTATGTCGCCGTGTGTCAGTCCGCCTGCTCTTATGGCGAACCGCGTCGCATCATCGGCTCAGTTTCGTATCGCTGGTAATCAACGACATCGTCACGCTCTCTGCAACTCTCTCCCCAGTGCTATGCAAGTGGATCGGTCGTCAGCAGCCGCGGCGGCCTGCTTTCCAGCTAGCCTGGGTAACGCAGATGGATCAGGGGATAAGGCCGTCCCTGCGAATCCTTCTCCGAACGTCCCGTTTCGACGAATCCCATCCGCTGATAGAAGCCAACGGCTTGAGCATTCTGCACGTTGACGTCCGTGGTCAATGCCCCATGCAGCGACAATCCATGCTGCAACAATTGGCGCCCGATACCGCAGCCCCGGGCATCGGGATCGATGAAAAGCGCCTCCATATGTGTCCCATCGATCAGCATGAAGCCACAGGGTTTGTCATCTTCGTCGACGGCAACAGTCATTGGCGCATGGGGCAGAAAACCACACACTTCGTCATCAATGGCCTTTCGGTCTTCGGCGCTGAGAAAGTGATGGGTGGCGTCCACGGAGCGCCGCCAAAGGTCAATAAGATCCGGGCCGTCTTCAGGACGGGAACTGCGCAGTGTGTACATGGCAACCTTCATAAAACTCAAGTTTAGGTGAAGTACGCCTGTTCACGCCTGCCACGTCGTCGCTGCACTTGCGCAAGATGCTCATCGTCAGCTTTGCGTCGGGAGCGGTATGTCGTCGAGGACGGTTCCCGGCCATGAGCGGGGCATCCGCAGCAGCAGCCCGACACGACATGGCGACGCAGTCGATCACACGCCGCTCCCGGGTGCGAATCCCCCATCTTCACCATCCAATGGCGGACGACGGCACGGGCTGATGCGATGGAAAATGCGGCAACACTTCCTCGGACAGCTCTTGCAGTACTTCGGCCGGCGTGCGCTGCG
The DNA here is from genome assembly GCA_032015805.1 of Achromobacter sp. Classification (GTDB taxonomy): domain Bacteria; phylum Pseudomonadota; class Gammaproteobacteria; order Burkholderiales; family Burkholderiaceae_B; genus Achromobacter. The sequence goes on along the minus strand of DALZRX010000001.1, from coordinate 32,716 downwards.
AAAACTGTATTCCAAGCGCGGCGTGATTCACCCCCGCCGCCTGCCAAGCTTCCAACAGCGCGATCAACCCCTTGCGCCCTGTGCGCAGGACATAACCGCCGCGCAACGGCGTGCGGGGATAATCAGGATCATCTACCAGATCGAGCCACTCGTTGGTCATATGCGGGCGAAACGCACCGTCGGGGATGAGCGCTCGCCAGGCGCGGATCTTTTCGGCCAGGTGTTGAGGGCCCGTAGCGGTGTGGGTCGCATTCGGGTATGTCAGCCAGCCGTCCGCATGTTCGGCAATCCAGGCCAGCGATTGGCCTGACGAACCGGTCACCATCATGGGAATGGTTCCGGCGGCAGGCTTGGGCAGGAACTCGGCGCCCGAGAAACTGCCCAGGGGAGAATCAATCGTCAACGGTCCCGTATTCATGAGTTGGCGAATGTAGGTGACCGCCTGCGCAAAGCGCTCCGCGCGGGTCGCGTGCTCCAAGCCATAAGCGGGAAACTCAATCGGTCTGTCGCCCGATGCCACGCCCATTACCAGGCGGCCGCCCGAAAGCTGATCGATAGTGGCGGCTGCTTTGGCCAGATCGATGGGATGGCGCAAGGAAACGACGGCACTGCCCGTCGCCAGCGCCACGTTCTTGGTTCGCGCGGCAAGAAATGCAAGATAGGTGAAGGGATCGAATACCTGCCCCGCGTCCCCGAATGACGGGTCGAACAGGGGCACATCGCGTACCCACACGGCGGCGAAGCCGCGCCTGTCTATTTCAGTGACCAAATCGGCTTGGCCAGCAAGCACCTTCATGTTTCCTTCGTAGGGCCGAAGCGGCAGGAAGATGCCAACGGTCAGCCGGTCCGGCGCGAACATGCGGCGGTATCCCGCGTGCGAGTAAAACGACGCGAACGGGGCGCCGCCAGTCTGCTGGAGGAAGTTGGTTTCGTTCATTGAATTCAACATTGGATTCATGCGCCTGTAGCTGGAGCTGGCAACGTAATGCCCTTGCGCACCGCGGGTCGATCCGCGACCCGTTCATGCCACGCGCTCAGGTAGCGGTGCCGGCTGAAGTCGAAACCGACAATTCGCGCGATGTGCATCCAGCCGAAATGGGCGATGTCGGCGATGGAATAGTCTTCACCGGCGAAATAGAGGCGGTCTGCCAGCACGCCATCCAGCACGGAAAACGCTTCTTCCGTGAGTTGGCGGTATCGGTCGATGGCCGAGGGCGTGGCGTCTGGCGCAAATAGTTCGAAGTGCACGCGTTGGCCCAGGATCGGACCGACGCTGGATGCATGGAACTGCAACCACTTGATCGCCTCCCACCGCGAACGCGGATCGGAGGGCAGCAGCTTTCCGGTCTTCTCGGCCAGGTAAAGAAGAATCGCTGCCGACTCGAAAAGTTCTATCCCGGCATCGCCGTCCGTCAGCACAGGGATACGACCATGGGGATTGAGCGCCAGAAAGTCTGATCGGCGATGCTCACCGTCATCAATACGCACATGGTGAAGGCGATAGGGCAAGGAAAGCTCTTCAAGCGCGATGGTTGCCTTGAAACCATTGGGCGAGCTATCGGTATAGATATGCAACATGCTGTTTATAGATAAACTAAATTAAGCGGTTACGTTAATCAACTACGCTGATCCCAAATTCTCATCGATAACGCACGTCATCTAAAGCGATGATTGCTTCTCTATATATTTAGTAAATCTAAACTCTGAATGAACTACCCTTTACAGGCGCTTCGCGCGTTCGTGGAAGTCGGACATCGGGGCAGCGTCAAGGCAGCAGCGCAGGCTCTGCACGTGACGCCGGGCGCTGTCAGCCAACAGATTCGATTGCTGGAAGACCGGCTGGGTGTCGTTTTGCTGACGCGCGAGCGCCTAGGCATGCGCTTGACTGCTGCCGGCGCCAGCTTCCATGCCAAAGTGTCGGATGCGTTCCGTCAGATCGACCACGCGGTACGTGCATTGGAGGCGACCAAGGAAAGAATGAGCCTGACGGTTAGCACCGTCGCCACATTTGCAGCGTCCTGGCTCGTCCCCAGGCTCGGGCAATTCAAGCGTTTGCATCCTGAAGTCGAAATCCGCGTGGAAGCGACGTCCGAGCTGGTGGATCTGCACCGTGATCGCGTGGATGTGGCCTTGCGACACGGCCTTGGGGACTACCCCGGGCTGGATGTCGCGCCGCTTATGGCGCCGGTTTTGATTCCTGTGGCCTCAGCCGAATTTCTTGAGAGCCACCAGGCCGTCATCCGCGAGACGCAGGATTGCCTGAACTATCCTTTGTTGCACGATTCCGACCGGGCTGATTGGCCGCTCTGGCTGAAGGCGCATGGTGGCGCCGAGGACGCACGCGCAGAGCGCGGCAGCGCATTTGAAGATGATTTTTTGCTTATCCGCGCGGCGGAGGCCGGCCAGGGCTTGGCATTGGTCCCGCAAGCCTACGCGCAAAATGAAATCGCGGCGGGACGGCTCGTGCAGGTGCTGGACAAACCGTGGCCGGCAAGGTTCGCCTATTACGCGGTGACTCGGCCAGGCGCGACTGATCGGCCTGGGGTGAGCATGTTCATGGAATGGATATTGGAAGAAGCTGCGAGATAGTTCCAGTCGCACAATGGCCCCCATGCATTTCGTCACTGCCAATTTTCAAGGGGACAATCTTGAACCATAAATTCCTGTCGGCCGCGGCCGGCTTTTCCATACTGGTGGCATCCATGTCTTCAAGCCTGGCTGGACAAATTGGTTATCTCGGGCCTGCTGGGTCGTGGACTCACCAGGCGTGCCTCGACTTGTTTGGCGCCAGCGAACTCGTCGCCCTCTCACGCGATGAACTTTTCAGCGGCTATCAGTCCGGCAGCCTTGAACGGGCCTGCGTTCCCGTTACGACATCCGTCGTCGGGGTGACGCCGTACATGGATGCAGTGCTGGACTTGCCTGATGTCGTGATTGTCGCGGAGTATCCCAAGATGCTGGGCTACAGCTTGCTTGCCAAGCCTGGCACGAAGCTGTCCGACGTCAAGGAGGTGCTTGCACACCCGGTGGCGTTCGAAGAGGTGAAACCTTGGCTGGAACGGGAGATGCCCACGACCAAGCGCACTGAGGCCGCCAGCGGAGGCGCTGCGGCGAAGACCGTGGCGGGCAGTGAAACCAACGACAAGGCATCCTTTGGTCCCAAGGTCGGCGCCTCGGTGTATTCGCTCGTTCCTTTGGTTGACGGCATTGAGGAGGGGCCGCACAACGTGACCCGATGGTGGGTGCTTGGGCGTTCCATGCCCGCGCCCAGTGGGAAGGACAAGACGTCCTTGCTGCTGAACACGTCCGACGATGAATTCAATGCAGCGCTTGCGGCGTTGGTCACTGCGAAAGTGCCGGTCCTTACGATTTATGAAAGGCCCAGCAAAAAGACCTTGGACACGCACCGATACCTGATCGAGGTCGATGGCCACGCCAAGGAAGAGCCTCTGGCCTCTTTCTTGAGCGCCAATCCACAAATCCGACTACTGGGTTCATACCCTAGACGCTAGGCATCCCTGCGGCGGTCGCCTGAAGGTGGATGCCGCCGCGTCGTCAGGCCATGGCGCAGACGGACCCACGCCAACGCTGGGTGGGTCCGCGACAGATTGACAGCTCGACAGCCAAGTCTGTTTACTTGACCAGATTCGCCGCGCGCGAATCCTTCCTGGCGAGCCGGGCAAGCAAGTGGTTCACCTCTTCGCGTGCCTGAGCCGACATGGCACTGGCTGGCCTGCGCTGTGCGGCGGAGCTCAGAATGCCGCGACGCATCAGCACATATTTGCGCACGGCCAGTCCGACGCCCGGCTGCTGCTCATAGCGCAGCAGCGGAAGGTGCGCATCGAACAGGTCATGCGCGGCCTCGCGGTCGCCTTCGGCGTTCAGCCGCACCACGTCGCACAGCATGTCGGGGAAGCAATAGCCGGTGTTGGCGCCGTCCGCGCCCCGCTCCATCTCGTAGTCCAGGAAGAGGCCGTTGTTGCCACACAAGATAGAGATGTGGCGCATCTTGCCGTCGCGTTCAAAGCCGCGAAGCGTGGAGATTTTCTCCAGGCCAGGCCAGTCTTCGTGCTTGAGCATGACGCACGACGGCAATTCGTCAACGATGCGCTTGATGACGCCCGGGCTCATCTGCACCGAGAACGTGAGCGGATAGTCCTGCAGCACAAAGGGAACGTCGGCGCCAATGGACTCGACAGCCTGGCGGTAGTAATTGACGATCTGATCGTCGGTGCGCAGCGTGTTGGGCGGGGCGATCATGACGCCGGCCGCGCCGCGCGCCATCACTTCATGCGTCAGGGCGCGCATGGCTGCGAAGCCCGGCGCAGACACGCCCACGATCACAGGCAGATCGCCTGCGCGGCCAATGACCTGGCTGGCGACGGCGAGCGATTCCGCATGCTCGAGCTTTTGTGCTTCGCCAAGCTGGCCCAGCACGGTCAGACCGGTGGAACCGCAGGCGTGATAGAAGTCCATCATGCGGTCGATCGATGCGGTGTCGATGCGGCCGTCGTCGAAGAACGGCGTCGGCGCGATGGGATAGACGCCCTTGGCGTCGGCGGTGAGAGGCATGTTCAGCTCCTTGCGAGTGTGCTTTCAGGTCAATCAGATGCTCTGGATGAAACCGCCATCCACGCGGAGGGTCGAGCCCGTCAGGTAGCTGGCCTGCTGGCTCGCCAGGAAGGCGACCACACTGCCGTACTCCTCGGGCTTGCCGTAACGGCCCACCGGGATGCTGGCCGTGCTCTCGGCCGACACGGATTCCACGCTGCGGTTTTCCCGCTTGGCGCGAGCTTCGTCGAGGAACTGGATGCGGTCGGTGGCGATGCGCCCCGGCAGCACGATGTTGACGGTGACGCCATCCTTGCCGACTTCGCGGGCGAGCGTCTTGGACCAGCCCACAATGGCCAGGCGCAGCGAGTTCGAAATCCCGAGATTCGGAATCGGCGCGATCACGCCCGACGAGGTGCTGGTGATCACGCGGCCCCAGCCGCGCTCCCGCATGCCGGGCAGCACGCGGTCGGTGATGGCATAGACCGGCAGCACCATGCTGTCGAAAAACTTGCGCCAGGTGTCGGCAGGCTGACCCGATGCCGGGGTGGGCGGGGGACCGCCCGTGTTGTTGACCAGGATATCGACGGGGCCGAGTTCGGATTCGATGCGGCCGACGTGCCCGTCGATGGCGGCCAGATCCGCCAGGTCCCAGGGCAATGCCAGCGCCTTGCCACCAGCAGCCGTCACGGCTTCGGCCGTGCGTGCGGCGGCCTGCGGGTCGATGTCCGCCACAACAACCTTCGCACCTTCGGCCGCCAGGGCAGTGGCGATCGCACCGCCTAGGCCGCCGCCCGCGCCCAATACCAGGGCCACCTTGTCTTTGATTCCGAGATCCATGCTACTGCTCCAGAAGGCGAGGCGCTGCGCGCCGCGCAAGGGTTGGCCCGCATCGTCTGCACGAATCCACAGAATATGGTTCCCGAGCCGTCTGGCTTCCGGCGATGCGTCAGGGCCTTGATATACGTTATTCTGCGGCGTCGCACGGTATGCGGCAAACGAGTCTTTTTCGGGATTTTCAAGAGAAAATGGAATGAATCCGCGCAAGCTGACCCCGTCGATGTCCTTGCTGCTGGCGTTCGAAGCCGCCGCGCGCCATCAGAGTTTCACTCGCGCGGCGCAGGAGCTGTCGACCACGCAAAGCGCCATCAGCAAGCAGGTGCAGGCGCTGGAGGCGCTGATCGACGTCGAGCTTTTCATCCGCGCCGGACGCCGCATCGAGCTGACCGAAGTGGGCGCGATGTACCAGCGCGAGCTTGCCCACCAACTGGCGGGTATCCGCAACGCCACGCTACAGGCCATCGCGTTTCGCCATGGCGCCGGGTCGCTGCATCTGGCCGTGCTGCCGATCTTCGGCACCAAGTGGCTGCTGCCGCGGCTCAGCGACTTCTACAAGCGCCACGGCCAGGTCCAGGTGCACATCCACTCCAAGGTCGGCCAGATCGATCTGGAGCGCTCAGGCATGGACGCCTACATCGCGGTGGGCGATGGACTATGGCCGGGATGCCGCGCGCATCTTTTGATGGAGGAGCGCCTGGTGCCCATCATCAGTCCGGCGTTGCGTGCCGCCGCAGCCCTGACCGAGCCGCGCGACCTGTCGCGCCACTTGCTGTTGCGCGTAAAGGCACGTCCCGAAAATTGGACGCGCTGGTTTGCCGCCCGCGGCATCCCGGCCAGCCGCCTGCGCTCGGGGCCAGACTTCGAACTCACCTCCCACCTCATTCAAGCCGTCATCGCCGGAATCGGCATCGGCCTGGTGCCGCATGCCTTTGTCGAAGACGAACTTCGTGCTGGCACGGTAGAGATTGCGATGACGGGCGACATGCCAGATCCGCTCGGGTATTACCTCGTCTACCGTCAAGACCGCTCCAATTACCCGCCGCTGGCCCAATTTAGGGAGTGGATCGGAGCGCAGGCGTCAGAGGAATGCTCTTCTTCGGGATCGTCCGTTCGGCAACCCGGCAAGTCATTCACTTCACCTTGACCACATCGTCCGGCTTCCACGTCTGGTCGTAGAAAGCATCCTCGGCCCCGTAAAGTCGCAACGTGACCAGGAAATCGCGCTCCGGAATGGTCTTGATGAAGGCGGCGTCCACGACGTCCGCCGGCTTCTCCGGGCCGAACCATATTTCAATCGAGCCGTCCTTTTGCTTCGGAATGTCGTAATAGCCGTTAGCCGAAGGCATCAATTGATCGGTCTCGGGCATGGTGCCGTCGCGCACTCGCCCGATCAGGGCGACATGGGTATCATCCGCAGTCCTGCCGCTCAGACCGGCTTCAGCCCCCAGCCTCCAATCCCCATGCAATGCCCCCGCTGCAACTGGCAGAATCCGGCCGCCAACAAGCTGTGCTTCAGCTGCAACACCCCCCTGCCGGTCACTTCCCCGCAGACGCCCGCCCAGCGCCCCGCCCCGGTCGGCAATGCCCCTGTCTTTCCCAGCATCTGGGCACGGCTGGCCGCCACCGCGGTCGACGGTCTCGTCATGGCGACGGCGACGGTCGGTCTGTCCATGGCCGCCTCATACACCTATCAAGGCCTGACGGGCGCAGACCGGCCCGCGCTGCTGGCAATAGCTGCCGGGCTGCTGGGCTTGCTGCTGCCCGCCTTCATGGACGCCTGGGGTAATGGATCCCCCGGCAAGCGTCTCTTGAAGCAGCGGGTGGTGACGCGCAAGGGCGGCTCACCGGGACTGCTGCGCTCGATCTGGCGGCATACCCTGAAGTACACGCTGAACATGGCGCTACCCGGCATCTTTCACCATATACAGCAGGCCGTTTTTGGCGAGCGCGCCATGCACAACTCCCTGGCCGGCACGCACGTGGTGTCCAGCCAGGCCAATCCCCGGGCCGTGCTGCCCGCGCTGGCTCGGGCCCCCGCCGTCACGGGCGCCGGCCGCTTTCTGTTCATCGTGTTCGGCATGGTGGGGCTGGTCCTGGGCGGCATGGTGATCGCGGTGGTCGCCCTGGACAAGGATGACGGCGACAATCCGCTGCGCGACAACGTCATACACCTGGATCTGGTGTCGGACCCCGTGCGCCTGCTCGCGGAAAGCCACTATCAGCGCACCAAAACGTTTGCGCCCGACATGGCCGCCATCGGCGTGACGCTTGAATCGCTGCACACCAGCGGCTTCAGCAATCTGGAGATGAATCCCGTCAATGGGGTGCTGCGCTTCACCATCGCGGGCGATCCGGGCACGGCGGACTCCCCATCGCTGGGCGGCAAGCACCTGGTCTATCTTCCCGAGCTGAGGTCCGAAAAGAAAGGCGGCGGCGTGCGCCGCTGGCGATGCGGCAGCGACGACATCCCGCGCGAAGACCGTCCCTACAGTTGCCGTCACGAAGCCGGCGCCCTGGCGCGCTAATCCGACCTACCGAATAGGGAACCTTGCGCATGTCCAGCCTGATCGAATCCATCCACCGCGCCGATGACGGCGGCGACCTTGCCCAAATGCTTGCCTTGTGCGAGCAAGGACTGCGCGAGCAGCCAGACCTCGCCGTCCTGTGGGCATCGCGCGCCCGCTATCACGACCAGCGCGGCGCGTACGCACAGCGTGACGCAGACGTGGACCGCGCGTTGGCGCTGGATCCGCAATGCGGCGACGCCATTCGCTTGCGTGTCACCGCGCTCTACGACGCGGGCCAACAGCAGCAAGCCTGGCGCATCCTGCGCGAGGCCCTGAAACGTGCGCCGTCGCACTTCGGATTGCTGATGGCCGAGGGCTACCTCCTGATCAACGACGGTCAATTGGACGACGCCATCGCAAGCTGGACCCGCGCCTCGCAAATGCGCCCATATGCCGCGGCGCCGCATTGTTATATAGGTTCCAACCTGCACAACGCAGGCCGCTACCAGGACGCCCTGCCCTACCATCAGCGCGCCGTGGCGCTGGCGCCCAACAACGGCGGCTTTCTTTACGACGCCGGCAACAACTACCGCCGTTTGGGCGACCTGAACAACGCCATCGCCATGTTCGACCGCGCCCGCGCCATCCTGGGCGAGCAAAACGCCATCCAGCACAATCGCGCCTCGTGCCTGCAAGCGCTCGAACGCCATGAAGACGCGGTGGAGGAATGGACCAGCCTGCTACGCCGCGAACCCGACTGGGACTGGCCCCTCGAGGGCAAGGCCCGCTCCCTGCACCGCCTGGGCCGAGCCGACGAGGCGGCGCCGCTGTGGCGGCGCCTGGACGCGCTCTCGGACAGCGGCTGGGAAGGCCGCAAGGAGCAGGCCCGCGAGTTTGTGCGCAGCGGCGACCCCGAGTTGGCTGAACAGGCGTTGCAGGGTCTGGACCCGCTGTCCAGCGGCGACGCCCAGTTGCTGTTCGTCGCCGGCAACGCACAGCGCGACCAGCGCCGCTGGGAAGCGGCGCTGACCTATTACCTGCGCGGCTACGACCTCGCGCCCGACAACGACTTCCTGCCCGGTAACGCAGCCGATATGTTGAACAGGCTGGAACGCTACGATGAAGCCCTCCCCTTGTCGGAGGTGGCGATCTCGCTGGATCCGGATTGGCTGAAGTGGCGCCGCGCACGCATCGAGGCACTGACCCGCCTGGGGCGTGCAACCGAGGCCGTGGCCGACGCGGACCGGGCGATGGCGCACTGGCCGGACAGCGGCCCCCTGCACGCCGAGCGCGTCAATGCGCTGATCGCCGCCGGCCGATATGAGGAGGCGCTTTCCGCCTGCGACCGCCTTATTGCACTGGACCCCGACTACCGCAGCTGGGCGCTGTTCTCGCGCGGGGAAATCTACGGGCACATGAAGCGTCATGCGGAATCGGCATTGGCATTCCGCCAAGCGTCCGCCTCGTACCAACAGAACGGCAGGCCTCAGTTCCAGGAGCTGTCGATGCAGAATGCGCTGGCTGCGGAACAGGCCGCAACCGCGCCGCGTGGGATCCTCAGCCGCCTGTTTCGCCGCAAATAGGCGCGGCCGGATGGCGATCCCGAACGCAACGAAACGCGGCAGTCGCGGCTCCTTTAACTTCGAAGCCGAGTTCCATTTAAATCAAATGCTTGGCGAAGTTGGTTCACCCACTTTGCTCAGCGTGGTTCGATGAACATGGGATTCCGGGCCAACAAGTTCATTGAGTTGGGCATGTAATGTCCTGACCTGCTCACTGGGGCTCAGTCTTGGACTACCAGGCTGCGAATGTAAGCCTCCAGCGTGGTCGAACCCCGCAGCGGGGTGTCCGATAAGTCAAAGCCGCTGTCGACGCACACCTCGGTCATGCGGGCATAAGATTCCGCAGCGGCTTCGGAGAAGCCCTGGCTGACGAATGCCCGCTGCCATTCAGCGCGCGGCACGACGTGGACCTCGACGGGCCGGTCCAGGGTCTGCGCGAACGCTCGCGCCACGTCGCCAGGCGTATAGCGCCGCGGACCCTCCACGTAGCGGACGCCGCAATCGTCCAGAGTCGACATCAAGCGGGCGGCGGCCACCTCGCCGAGGTCTTCCGGCGCGACCATCGGAATCGCGAGATCTGCCGGGAAAAGACTGGGCAGCACGCCAGTGGTGCGCACCGATTCAAGCAGGCCGTCCCAGTTGCTCATGTAGTAGGCGGCACGATTCACGGCTGCCGGCAGCGTCTGGACACGTAGTCCTTCTTCTAATTCCCACAGCACGTTCAAATCGCCGATACGGCTGCCCGGCCGGGCGCCGCCCGTCGATTCCGCAACCACTTTTTCGAGCCCGCATCCCTGCAGCGCCGCGAGTATGTTGGCGACGGTATGTCTCTCAACGGTGTCAGTATCCGTGCGAGTATCTGCCGGAGGATTCAGCAGAAAGGCACGCTGCCCACGCTGGAACGCGGCGCGTAACGACGCCACATCTTTCACGTTGGCCTGCGCAATGTCCGCGCCCAGCGTACGCCAGTGCGCGGCGCGAGCCGCTGAGCGGGTAACGATGGTTACTGCCGCACCGCGCGCCAACAACGCCCTCGCCGTGGCCGCCCCAACGTGACCCGTGCCTCCCATGATGATGAACATGTGTCAATTCTCCGGATAGTGACGGTTGAGAGCGCCGGCCTGATTCTTCCCTCGCTGTTTCTTCTCCAGTTCCTACGCGTATTCCGCTTGATCCTCGCCCGGGAAGGAGCGAGCATCGTCAAGAGGCTACCCTGGCAAATCCGGCGGCTCAGGCTCGCCAATTTTCCCGCAAGTATCGATCCCGACCCTTCCTGCCACGCTCCCCCTCGGCACCAGCCGGGCAAATGGGTCAGTACTTATAGTTCACACCCAGCATGGCGCTGAACGGGGCGCCGTAGTAGTTGCTGTAGACGTTGGTGCTGGCGACTTCGGACCGATCTCGTAGGTATTGCACGAGCAGTTGGACTCCCAGCGCGCTTGAGGGCAAGTCGCAGGCCATATTCAATTGAACGGCATCGTTTGGCAGTCCCAGCCGCCGCCGTTCGGCACACACATGGACCGTCTTCCATTGAACAAGTGCGTCGACTACGAGAACCGACTTCGTCGTCACGGCTGGCTTAAGCCGGCAGCCGGCGTAGCGCAGCGGCCACGTCATCCAGCACCGGTCCCCAGGCGCCTGGGCCCGGTTGGCGAAACAGCCGCATCGACGGATACCACGGCGTATCCGAGCGGTCCTGCAACCAACGCCAATCCGGCACGAACGGCAGCATCACCCATACCGGGCAGCCAAGCGCACCGGCCAGATGAGCGGGCGACGAATCCACCGACACCAGGACGTCAAGCAATGAGATGACGGCCGCGGTGTCGTCGAAGTCATTTATGTCCTGGCTGATCGATATCATCTCCATGCCGAGAGGCGGCGTGTCGGCCTGCGCGGCCGCCGCGCCTTTTTGCAGGCTGACGAAGGTGATGCCGGGATGGGCCAACGGCGCCAGGTCGGCTAATGCCAACGAGCGCTGCGCATCGTTGGGGTGGCTGGGTTGCCCTGCCCACACCAGCCCGACCCTCGGCCGCGGCAACGTCGCCAGCCGCGCGCGCCATCGCGCCAACCGCAGGGGATCCGCGCGCAGGTAGGCGGTGCTGACCGGCAGGTCTGCCAGGCGCAGGCCTAGTGCCCGCGGCAAGCTCATCAGCTCGCAATGCATGTCGAACGCGGGCGGTATATCGCCCGCGCGGACGATCTGGTCAAAGCCGCCACTGCGCTCGGCCAGGGCGTGACAGTGCGCGTTGACTTCGAGGATGACGCGCGCGCCGCTGCGCTGGCGCGCCCACGCCACCAACCGCAAGAACTGGAAGGTATCGCCATACCCTTGCTCGTCATGGATCAGCAAGGTTTTTCCCACGATCGGCCGTCCATCCCAACGCGGTTTCTGCACGTGACGGCTTCGCATCGCCGTGTGCGGTAAGCGATAGCGAAAACGGTACTCGCGCCAGCCCGCGTCATAGTCTCCTTGCAGCAACAGCAGCTCGGCCAGATCGAAACGCGCGCTGGCGTCGGTCGGCGTGGCGCGGACGACGCGTTCCAGGATCACGCGGGCTTCGTCCGTATGCCCCATCGGCCGGATGGCTTGCGCCAGTAGACGCCACAGGTTGAGGTTGCCAGATTCCTTCGCCAGCGCCTGTCGCAGCAGCGCTTCGGCATCGGCGTAGCGGCCGGCAAGCAGCAGCGCCTGCGCGGTGTGCGGCGCCGCTTCGGGTGTCGCTCCCTGGGTGCCCGCTGGGACGGCTCGCGCAGCCGCAGCCTCTTCGCCTGGCGATCCGCGCGCAGCAAGTGCGCCATGCGCTTCGCTAGCCGGTCGCCCCCCTTCAATGCGCTCCAGATGCAGATGCGCCTCCGGAATCAAAGGGTCGATCTCAATGGCGCGGCGGATTGCAGCCAGCGCTTCATCGTGGCGGCCTTCGTCATGCAACGCCACCGCCAGGTTACCGAGCGCCTGCGCATAACCCGGGTCCAACGCCAGCGCGCGGCCGTAGTGCTTGAGCGCCTGCGCGTTTTTGCCCAGCCGCTTGCAGGTATTGCCCAGGTTATTTTGCGCCTGCGGGCTGTCGGGCATCAGCGCAGCCACCCGTTGCAGGCATTCCAAGCTGGCCGCCAATTGCCCTCGTTCTTGCAAGACGATGCCCAGGTTGTTCCAACCTTCGGCCCGGTCGGGCTCCAGCGCCACCGCGCGCCGCGCCGCGCTTTCCGCTTCCGCCAGCAGACCTTGCTGACGGCATATTTCGGCCATGTTGCTGTGGTACTCGCCTGGCGACAGCGGCGACCGGCAAGCGGCCCGCAGATGCTCTACCGCGAGGTCCGCGCGGCCATAGGCATGGGCGATAAGTCCCAGAAGATGGCGCGCATCGGGCTGGTCCCGCACCGCGCCCAGCACGCGCAGGCAAAGCTGCTCGGCGGGCGCGGCCTGGCCAGCTTGCCAATGCGCATACGCCTGGCCCAGCGCAGCGGCCACGGTGAGCGAGGCGTCTTCGGGAGGGGGAGTCGGGCCCAAACGATCTGCTCCACGGCGAGCTTTCAAAAAAAAACATTATCCCCGCAGACGCGCCGGGACTCATCGTGAATTTCCGCGCGCGCGCCGGCACGCGCCATCCCGCCTGACGATGCGGCGCATGACCATGAACAGACCATTAAAACGCCCCTACTTCGGCTCTTTGGCAGACGAGAACATCGAGTATTAATGGACCCGCAATTCATCCCCCCATATCAGCTCATTCCCAGCATGCGCGCAGGGCCATCGGCTCGTGACGCGCGCGCGCCCGAAAATCGCGGTCGCGCTTTTAGGAATGCACGCCCGTAGAGCCCCGGAGAACCGCGTTTTGAATCACATTTACCGATTGGTGTGGAACCGAAAACTGCGCGTTTGGCAGGCAGCGTCCGAACTCGCATCGCAATCGCGGGGCGGCCGTGCATCGGCAATAACTGGGATCGCGGCGCGCACTACCGGCTACGGGGCCGGGCTGGCGATCGCGTTTGCGCTGACCGGCGTCAGCGCGTCGGTGCAGGCGGCGTGCACACAGGCCGGATGGATCGTAACGTGTGCAGGTTCGGCTGACCCCGGCGCGCCAAACTTTTTCAGCGATGCCAACGCATTGACCGTGACCGTGAGCGCTAGCGCCACCGTGGGATTCAACCCTGCGGTCGGCGGGGCGGCGATGCAACTGAACGGCGCCAATATCACCGTGGACAACGAGGGCCGGATCGACGCCGGCCTCAGTGGCGCCTCGACCGGCGCGTCGTCGGGGCTGGTGGTGGGCAACGGCATGGGAAGCACAGTCCACGTCACCAACAGGGCTTCGGGCATGCTGCGCGGCGTGTCGGATCCAACCGCCCCCCTGCCCGCCGTGACCGGCATGGCGCTGGCGGTGCAAAACGGGCCCGGCGGGGTGAGCACGCTGTCGAACGCCGGCATGATTCAAAGCATGCCCCGAACTGGATTGACGATGGCGTCGGCGGATATGCCGGTGGTAGCCGCGTACGGCGGTGCCCAGGTGGACTTCGTCAATCAAGGCACCATCGTCGGCCGGGTCGGCTTGCAGGCTTCGGGCACGCCGGGCCCTGGCCATAGTTTCGTCAACGCGGGCGTCATCGTTGGCGGTGTGTCGCTGGGCCAGGGCGGCAACAACACATTCACCGCCGTGACCGGCTCGACGGTAAGCCGTGGCGGCGGGACCGAGGTGTCCGACTGGCCCGTAGCCAACACGCCTGGCCTGAGCTTTGCGCCCCCCGGCACGATCGACGGCGGCACGGGCGCAGGCGACACGCTGGTGCTGCAAAACGTTCTGCCCTCCGCCGGCACCGGTAGCGGCTCCGGCGGCTTGGGGAACGCGTCGGGCAACACCTACATCAACTTCGACAAGCTGCGCGTCAACAGCGGCTATTGGGGCCTGACCGGCACGCTGCTGGGCAATGGAGGCATCGCGGAACTGAACGGCGGCACAGCCGTTCTTGCCGACAAAAACGTGCTGGGCACAGCCCAGATCGTGGCCAACGGGGGGGCGATCGCCATCGATGCGGCCGGCGAGACGCTGGACAACAATATCGTGCTCGGCGCCGGCAACCTTCGCATTACCCACGCGCAGGACGTAACGCTGGCGGGCAACCTGTCCGGCGTCGGCCTGCTGAATGTGGACGGCGCCAATTCCGTTACCTTGAGCGGCGTCAGCAGCTACTCCGGCGGCACCACGATCGGCGCCTCGGCCAGCCTGAGGGGCGACACGCGCAACCTGCAAGGCAACATCGCCAACGATGGCGCGCTGACGTTTGAGCAGGCCACGTCGGGAACCTATTCCGGCGTGCTGTCGGGTGGCGGCACGCTGACCAAGCAAGGCGCGGGCACGCTCACGCTCATGGGCGCAAATACGTATACCGGCGCAACGACCGTGATGGCCGGCACCTTGGCGTTGGGCGCTGGCGCCAGCCTGGCCCGCAGCAGCGCCATCAACCTTACCCCCGGCGCCACGCTGAACCTGACCAACGGCGGCAATCAGACGCTGGCCACGCTCGCGGGGTCCGGAGCATCGGTGCAACTGGGCGCGGGGACGCTTACCTTGGACAGCGCCGACAGCGCCACATTCAGCGGCGTGATCTCGGGCTCGGGCTCTCTCGTCAAAGATGGGTCGGGAAGACAGACCTTGGGCGGTGCGAACGTGATTGACGGCGGTGTCACCGTCAACGGCGGCAGGCTGGCATTGGGGCCCGGCGGCAGCCTGGCCCCGAGCTCCGCCGTCACCGTCAACACCGGCGCCATCCTGGACCTGGTCTCGGCGGCAAGCCAGCAACTGGCCTCATTGAACGGCAACGGCGGCTCAGTCCAGGTGGGCGCCGACTTGACCCTGGGGGCCGGTTCCTACGCGGGCGTGGTCGAAGGCTCGGGCGGCCTCATCAAGATCGGGCCCGCAACCCTGAGCCTGAATGGCGCCAACACTTATACCGGCGACACGGTGATCAACGGCGGCACGCTGATGGTCGGCGCCGCCGCCGCCAATAGCGCCGCTGCCGTCAACGGCAACATCACCGTGCGCGACACCGGCACGCTGGGTGGATTCGGGCAGGTTAATGGCAGCGTGATAGTGAACACCGGCGGCCGCCTGGCCCCTGGCGCCCCCGGCGGCGACTTCACGGTCAACGGTGACCTGTCGATGGCGCAGGGGTCGCAGGCGGAATTCAGCCTGGGCGCGCCGGGCGTCAGCCATAGCATCATCGTCAACGGTGATCTGGTACTGAACGGCACGCAGATAACGGTACAGAACGCAGGCGGCCCCGGTTACGGGCTGTTTCGCCTGTTCGAGTACCAGCGCGCAATACTGGGCAACGGCGGCCTGATTGCCCCCGCGGGCATGACCGTGCAGATCATAAGCGCCTCCAGGCAGATCAACCTGGTCAATAGCGCGGGATTGACGCTGAATTTCTGGAACGCGAACGGGCTGGCCAGCCCGACGCAGCAAGGCGGCGGCTCGGGCGTCTGGTCGCGCTTCAACGCAAATTGGACCGACGCCACCGGTAGCGTGACGGGACCGCGCCTGCCCACCGATGCCTTCACCATCTTCGCCGGCGCTGCGGGCACGGTGACGGTGGACGACTCGGCAGGCGCCATCAGCGCCCAGGGCGTCCAGTTCGCCAGCGATGGCTATCGGTTGAACGGTTCTTCCCTGGCGCTGACGGGAACCACGCCAGGGGCGCTGGGCGAAATCCGTGTCGGCGATGGCAGCGCGGCATCGGCGGCGTGGGTGGCCACTCTCGACAACACCTTGACCGGCGTCGGCATCAACAAGACGGGCTTGGGCACCTTGGTGTTGAACGGCGCCAACACCTACACGCAGAACACGCAATTGACGGCGGGCGCGCTGGCGGTATCCAGCGACGCCAACCTGGGCGCGTCCACGGCCGGCCTGGACTTTCAGGGCGGCACGCTACGCGTAATGGGCACCGCCTTTACGAACACCGCGCGCGCCGTCACGCTGGGCGGGGCGGGCGGCGGATTCGATATCGCAGACGCGGCCAACACCTTTACGGTGAACCAGGCGCTGAGCGGCGCGGGCAGCCTGGCCAAACTGGGCCAAGGCACGCTGGTGCTCGGTGGCGACAACACCTACGTCGGCGGCACCTCGGTGCACGCGGGCACCCTGCAAGTGGGCGACGGCGCCGTATCGGGCAGCATCGCCGGCGACGTGACGGTGGACAGTGGCGCGAGGTTCGTTTTCAAACGCAGCGATCGCGTGGCGTTCAACGGCGACATGACAGGCGCGGGCCAGTTGCGCCAGGCCGGCACGGGAACGCTGGTGCTGACCGGACAGAACTCCCTCGCAGGTGGCGCCTATGTCGACGCCGGCACCCTGCAAGTGGGCGACGGCGGCGTCACCGGCTGGGTCACCGGCAACATCGTCAACCAGGGCACCCTGGTGTTCAACCGATCTGACGACAAGGACTATACCGGCGCGCTGTCGGGCTCGGGTGCGACCAGCAAGCTGGGCGCGGGCACGCTGGCCATGACGGGCGACAGCAGCGCCTACACCGGCACCCTGCAATTGTCCCAGGGCGCGTTGCAGGTGGACGGCGCGCTGGGCGGCCGCGTACTGGCCGCCGCTGGCACCACACTGTCGGGCACCGGCACCTTGAACAGCGTCACGATCGGATCGGGCGCAACGCTGTCGCCCGGCAACGCGGTCAACTCGCTGGGCAGCATGAGCCTATCCGGCGACCTGACCTTCAACCCGGGCGCAACCTACCGCGTCGCTACCGCTGCCAACGGCCAGAACAGCAGCGTGCGGGTGGCGGGCACGGCAACGCTGAACGGCACGGTGGTGCAGGTGGGCGAGAACGGCAATTACGCGCCGTCAACCACCTACACGATTCTTGCCGCCGACCGCGGCGTGCAGGGGCGCTTTGACACCGTCTCCAGCAACCTCGCCTTCCTGACGCCGTCGCTGTCCTACGACGCGAATCGCGTAGACCTGGTGGTGGCGCTGAAGGAAGTCCCGTCCGAGGGCGGTGGCGACAACGGCAACGGCGGCACACGCCCGATCGAATTCGCCGATGCCGCCGTCACCGGCAATCAACGCGGCGTGGCCCGTGCGCTGCAAAGCTTGCCCGCCAACAGTGCGCTTTACCAGCACATTCTCAACCTGCCCAACGGCGCGCCGCCCGAGGCCTTCAACGCGCTGTCCGGTGAAGCCCACGCCAGCACCGTGTCGGTGCTGCAAAACGCGGCGGGTGCGTTCACGCAGATGCCGATCACGCGGTTGCACGCCAACCTCGGCGCCGGGCAACTCCCCGGCGCGCCCACCGCGCAGTTGGGACTGGGCGACGCCGCATCGCTACCGCAATCCGCCGCGCAACCGCTGTGGGCGCAGGTGTTCGGCAAATGGACCAGCCTGGACGGTGACGGCAACGCGGCCGAAACCACGCAGTCGGATTCCGGCGTGACCATCGGTGGCGACGCGGCCGTGGGTGGCGGCTGGCGCCTGGGTGGCGCCGTCGGCTACGCCAACAGCGACAGCCGCACCCGCGACCGCGCGTCCAGCGCGGACACCGACAGCTACAGCATCGCGGTCTATGGCGGCAAGGCCTTCCAGGCCGGCGCGGGCAAGATCAATTTCAGCTTGGGCGCAGCCTACACCTGGCACGAGGTGGACACACGCCGCAGCACCGCCGCCGCCGGCTTGAACCAGACGCTCAAGGCCAGCTACGGCGCCAGCACGGGCCAGTTCTTCACCGAATTGGGCTACGCGATGCCCGTGCATGACCGGCTGACGCTGGAGCCCTTCGTGGCGGCGAATTACAGCGATCTACGCACGCGCGGCTTCTCTGAATCAGGTGGCGACGCGGCGCTGCGCGGCCAAAGCAACCGCAACGACGTCACCACCACCACCTTGGGCCTGCACGCGCTGACCACGTTCGATAGCGCGGGCGCACGCGGCTACGCGCGCGGCACGCTGGGTTGGCGCCATGCCTTCGGCGACCTGAATCCGGCTAGCGTGCTGGCCTTTGCCCAGGGGGGCGATACGTTCACGGCGACTGGAGCGCCCCTCGCCCGCGACGCGGCGGTGGTGGAAGTGGGTGTGGGTATCGACGTCAGCAAACGCACCACAGTGGGCGTCAGCTACGGCGGACAATTCGGCGATGGCAACCGGCAGAACACCGGCACGCTCGATGTTCGCTACCGGTTCTGAACATCTGGTGCTGTATCACAAGAGAGAGGATTGAAAACTCTTGTGACAGGACTGCATGACTTTGTAGCGTGTTAACGAAATGAAGGGAATATCATCCGTCCCCTTCATTTCAACCCGCAACAGGAACAAAGATGTATATGCCGCGCCCCTTGCGCATGTCCGCAATTCTGGCCGTCACGCTGGCGCTTGCCGCGTGCGGAGACGATAGCGCCAATAAGGAAGCGAAGGCGCCCGAGCCGACCACCGCTCAGGCCGAGATCATCAAGTACAACCAGTACGTGGAGACCGCCAACAGCATCTCTACAACCTTCGAGCAGGCGCTGGATCGCTACGAGACATATGCCATCCCGGCGCTCAAGAGCAACAAGCCGCTCAAGGATTTCGTCATCAGCAACGACTCGACGATCCTGCGCACCAAAGAGAAACTCGACCGCGCGCTGGCGATGAGCACGCCTATCGCCGAGATCGACGCACCGGCCAAGGAGTTCTCGGATGCGCTGGGCAAACTGGCGCCGTTGAGCAACGAACTGCAGAACTATTCGGCCGCCAAGACCTTCCTGTCCGACAACGGCGCGCTGGCGCGGGAGAAAAGCCCCGCCTACGTGGCGGCACTGACGGACGTCGTGAAGGCGGAAAACGGTTTCTATCGCGGCATCTCCATCAAGGACACGGCCAACACCAAGGAAGCGTTCGAGAAGGCCAAGAAGGACACGGTCGCCTACTACCGCGCCGGCATGGTCTATTACGGCAAAGCCACAATGGATAAGGCGTCGGGCGTGTTCGAGGGCAAGGGCCTGGGCGCCGACCAGGAAGCGTTCAAGCAGCAACTGGACAAGATGAATGAAATGGCGCTGGGCTTTGACAAGAAGACGCGGGAAGCCGATCCCAAGGGCTGCACCGGCATGATGATGAACGTCAACGGCTTCCTGGCCTCCGGCCGCAAGATCCTGGAGCACACCAACAATGGCCGCTACAAGGAAGATGCGGCGCGCACCGGCGCGTTCAAGATGATTCGCCCCACGATTGAAGACGACGGCAACAGCCTGCGTCAGAACTTCAACAACCTGATCTCCGACTTGAACCTCGGCCGCTGCTGATCCAAGCGCGTATCCGCGCCCGTTGCAGGGCGGGAAACCGAAACAGCGCCCCATGCGGGCGCTGTTGTTCATTCGCGGCCAGTTTTCTGCCAGGGGGGACGTCGTCCACCCCAGGTGAAAAATGTTCTGAACTCAAAAGTGGGAACGTCCCGGCGGTCAGAGTCGCGAACGTACGGCAGTCGGTCGCGACGTCGTCACCCCGCGTCAGACACCGCAAAATGTGGCGACCGTCCGAAATGTTCGATCAGCAGGTCGGTCAACACCCGTATCTTTCGTGCGGGATGCCGGCCCGGCGGGCGGATCACGTAGGCGCCGGCCGGCGGCGGAGGGTAACGGGTCATGATGGGCACCAGCGCACCGGCGGCCACATGGTCATGGGTGAGGCAATCGGGCAGATAAGCGACCCCGAGTCCGGCCATGGCGGCGGCGACCAAGGCCGCGCCGTTGTCGGCCTTGAAACGCCCTTGCGGGCGAACCGCAATGGTCTTGTCGCCATTCATGAACTGCCAGGTCTCGGTGCCCTGCATGAGGGCCTCATGCGCGGCGAGTTGATCTGGCGCTTCAGGCGCGCCGTGGGCCTGGATGTAGCCGGGACTGGCGAGCAGCTTGCCGTGAATGGGGCCGACACGTCTTGCGATCAGGTTGGAGTCCTGCAGATAGCCCACCCGTATCGCACAGTCGTAACCCTCAGCGATGAGATCAACGAAGCGATCGCTGTAGCAGGTCTGGACATGCAGCTTCGGGTGGCGTCGCGCCAGTTCCGCGACCACCGGCGCGAAATGCGTCAGGCCAAACGACACGGGAACGGCGACTCGCAAGCGGCCTTGAAGCTCGCCGGCGGGCATGATCGTTTCCCGGGCCATGTCGATTTCGGCGCACGCCCTGGCCGCGTGGTCCCGGAAAATCGCCCCGGCCTCGGTAAGCGCCGCGCCGCGTGTGGTCCGCGTCAGCAACTGGACACCCAGCGCCGTTTCCAACCGCAGCAACCGGCGGCTGACGATCGACTTGGAGACGCCCAGCCGAAGCGCGGCGGGCGACACGCCGCCCGCGTCGGCGACTTCGATGAAGGTCTGGAGTTCTTCGATATCCACTTTGCGTTGCTCCCCGTTTTGCGACGCAGTTCGCCGCAGGATAGCACTACGTGGCAACTGCCGAATGGGCCAGCAGCGCGCGCCGATGGTGTTCCTGATGGCGCGACACAGTTCGCCGCGGAACGCAACTACCGCATGAGGATGGGCAAAAACATAATGCGGGATCCGGGCTGCGTGGCCGCCAACGAACGCGCGCACTCCGGAAAGCGACTTGCATCGCAACCGGCGATGCAATTTCTGCAAACCCCAGCAAACCAGGGATCGCTAATGACTTTTCGCAACGGCCTCGATTCGCTTCTACGTCCTGAGGATTCGCTACTCGTCCTCATCGACCACCAGCCTTATCAACTCACCAACCTGAATAGCCACGATCCGCATGCCGTGGTCAACAATTCGACGGCGTTGGCAAAAGCCGCCAAGGTCTTCGGTGTGCCCACGATTCTGACGAGCGTGATCGCTGCCCGCGGCGGCCACATCTTTCCTCAGATCACCGACGTGTTTCCGGGTCAGGAAGTCATGGACCGGACGTTCATCAACACGTGGGAAGACAAGAAAGTGGTCGACGCGGCCAAGGCCACGGGCCGCAAGCAGTTGATCATCGCCGGGCTGTGGACCGAGATTTGCGTCGCGATGCCGGCGATCCAGGCGGCGGGCGAAGGCTGGGACGTGACGGTCGTCACCGATGCATCGGGCGGCGTGTCGGTCGAGGCGCACGAAGTCGCCCTGCAGCGCATGACGGCCGCCGGGGTGAACCTGATGACGTGGATGGCAGTGGCCGCCGAGTGGCAACGCGACTGGGCGCGCGCCGATACCGCCGCCGGGCTGACTGACATCCTGGTTCAGCATGCCGCCGGCAGTGGCATCGCGTACCTGTGGGAACAGCAGTTGCTGAACACGCCGGCGCCCGCCACGGCCGGCTGATCGTGCCGGGATGACCTGCTCGCGTGGCGCCATGTAATTCAAGACGCCGCCGGTCATCCCGTGCACGCCATCCACGCCTGACGTCTTGCAATGTGCCGGGGCGGCTCCAACACTGCCCGGAAGGATAGGCGCGCGATACGCTGAGGCCGCCACCCCCGGGCCAACATCCGGAGGTTCCTTGATGACGAATCCTGTCTTGTTGATGGGTGGCACCGGCGCTATTGGCCGCCTGAGCGCCGGCGCACTGCGTGCTGTGCAACCTGATGTGCCGCTGCTGATAGGCGGGCGCGATGCAGCGAAATGCGCAGAAGCGGCCGGCCATTTGGGTAACGCCGAAGGGGTGGCGATTGATCCCGACGCGGATGACCTTGGTTTGGGTGACCGTCCGGTGGCCGCTGTCGCGGTGTTTTACGCTGACGATCGTTTGGCCGGCCTGCGCTACGCGCAGCGTCGCGGCCTGCCCCACCTGGGCATTTCTTCGGGCATCTATGAAATCGCCCCCGAGGTCGCGGCCTACATGCTGGCGCCCGACGCCTCGGCGATCGTGCTGGGCTACGAGTGGCTGGTGGGCGCCACGACCGTCGCCACGTTCACGTGCGCGAAAGCCTTCTCACAGCTTGACGACATCACGATCGGCGCGCTCGTCGACGAGCAGGATGGCGGCGGCCCCGCGGTCGCCGAGGATTTCGAGCGGCTGAACCGGATGCTGCCCGACGCGTTGACGCGCCGGGGCGGTCGCTATCTCTGGCGCGGCAAAGACAAAGCCAAGGCCGAATTCCGAGCGGTCGATGGGACCACGATGCAAGGAACGGGCTTTTCGTCTATCGATTTCGCCGGCCTGGCCGCCGCAACCGGCGCGCCAAACGTGCAGTTCAACATCGCCAACGGGATCAGTTCGTCCCGGCGTCGTGGTGAACCCAAATCCACGGAAATCATCATCGAACTGGCAGGCAGGGACCACAATGGTCATGCGCTGCGCACGCGCCATGCGGTCGTGCATCCGCGCGGCGCCGCCCACCTGACCGCTCTGGGGGTCAGCATGATTCTTGAGCGGCTGGCGGGTTTGGACGGCAACGCGCAGACTGCGCCAGGGTTGTATTTTCCGTTCCAGGTTATCGATCACGCCACGTATCTCTCGCGTTTGCACGCGGAAGGCGGAAGTATCGTTTCGCTGGACGCCGAGCGGCAGGATCGCCCAGCCTGACGATGAACCGGAGGTGACCATGTGCGCTAGCCGCCACGGGTTTGGGGAGCCGCTGGGGAATCCATGAAGCTCGGTGCCAGGGCGGCACGCCACTTGCTACGCACTTACATGCGCTGGGAGTGCGAAAAATGGCTATCAAACGGTTCTATGCGTTAGTCAAGCAAACGGTGGTGAACTGGCTGGACGACTACGCGCCCAGCATGGGCGCCGCCATCGCGTTCTACACCGTTTTCTCGCTGGCGCCGCTTGTCATTATCGTGATCGGTATCGCCGGGTTCTTTTGGGGCCGCGAAGCCGTGCAGGGTCAGTTGTTCGACCAAGTCAGCGCCATGGTCGGCGTAGAAGGCGGGAAGGCGGTGGAAAGCGTCGTATTGGGCGCTCAAGAACCTGCACAGGGCATTGCGGCCACGGTCATCAGCGTCGTGATTTTGGTGATCGGGGCGACCACCGTGTTTTCGGAACTACAAAGCGCGCTGGACCGCATCTGGAAGGTCAATGCCAAGAAGCAGTCCGGCATTTGGGCGCTGGTCCGCGCGCGTCTGCTTTCCTTCGGCCTGATTTTGACGTTGGCGTTTTTATTGCTCGTCTCGCTTGTCGTCAGCACCGTGCTGACAGCGCTGGGCAGTTGGCTGGGCAGCGGCATCCCGGGTTGGGAGCTGATGCTTCAAGCGCTCAACACAGCAATCACGTTGGGCATACTCACCCTGCTTTTCGGGATGATCTACCGGTTCATGCCCCAAGTTTCCGTCGCGTGGCGAGACGTCTGGGCAGGGGCGTTCGTCACCGCCGTTCTATTCGAAATCGGGAAATTCCTGATCGGCCTGTACATGGCGAAGGCGTCCGTCGCCTCCTCGTACGCGGCAGCGGGGTCGCTGGTGATCGTGCTGATCTGGGTGTATTACGCGGCCCAGGTGTTCCTGCTGGGCGCAGAATTCACCCGGGTTTATGCCGAAGCGCATGGATCCCGCAAAGAACACAACCCTGGATTGCCTACCAGAAGCGATACGTGAACCTGGCTAACACAATTGGCTTGCAAACGAACACGCGCCGCAAGGGCCGATCATCCGCCAACCGGAGCGGAAACCGATGGCCCGCGGCGCGCGCGTTCAAGCGGTCAGGAAGCGCGTGACTTCGGCCCAATCGTTCGTCGACAGGGCGACGTCCTCGTAGTCGCCTTCTTCCTCGTCGTAGCGCGAGACGCAGAAGCGCTGGCTGCGGCCGGATTCGCGGTCGGCATAGTTGGCGTAGTCGACAAACACTTTCAAGCCACGCTCTGCGTTCTCGAAGGAAGGAGCGGCATCGATGTAACTCGACGAGTCGACGTAGCCTTCGGGTAGGGGCGGCAGGGTTGTGATGTCGTAGTCGGGAAACTCGCGACGCAGTCGGTCAAGGTTCATAAAGGAAGCATTTGGAGCTGGAGACCGGACATTTTACGTTGTTCAGTATCGGCCGCCACAACATCCCAAGTTAATAGGGCCGGATTCAAACATGACGCCCCCCACGAGGCCCCACCATTACAGCGCGTGAGGCTGCCCGAGCGCGGCATCGGCTCAGGCCTCGTCGGCCTCATCCCGTCGTGCGCGCAGCTTCTTCCATAAAGTCGTTCTCGATATGCCGAGAAGCCGAGCTGCATTTCCCAGATGGCCACCCGATTCAGAGATGGCCCGCTGGATGACGCGTTGTTCGGCGTCGAGACGCGTGCTTGCCAAGTCGGGCTTGTCGGCCAGCTTGCTCTCAGGAAAAAGGTCGCTGGCATGAATCGGGCCACCGTCCGTCATCACAACCGCGCGGGCGATGCGGTTTTTCAATTCGCGCACGTTACCGGGCCAAGCGTGGTGCTGCATCGCCTGCAGGGCGTCGGGCGATAGCGCCTTGCCCTCTGTCGCGTGCGTGCTCGCAATGGCATGCACCAGGCCGGGCAATGCGCCAGGTCTATCCCGTAGCGGTGGCACCGCGATTCGCGCCACGGCGAGCCGAAAATACAGATCGGCTCGAAACTTGCCTTGCTCCACCGAGGCCTGCAGGTCCGCGCAAGTGCTGCTCAGAATGCGGCAGTGCATGTGGCGAACGGAATTGTCGCCCAGGGGACGATACTGACCGTCCTCCAACACCCCCAACAGCGAGGCCTGCGCGCGTGCAGGCAGTTCGGCGACTTCGTCCAGGTAAAGCGTGCCGCCCGCTGCCTGCGAAAACAGGCCGTCGCGTGCCGCGCCAGCTCCGCTGAAGGCGCCTTTGACATGACCGAACAATAAACTTTCGACCAGATCAGCCACCAGCGACGCGCAATTGACGGCGATGAACGGACCGTCGGAGTACGAAGAGCGCGTGTGAATGTAGCGAGCCGCGCGGTCTTTACCTGAGCCGGTTTCACCTTCCAGCAACACGGGCAACGCGCTGGCCGCCAGCCGCTCAAGCTCCTGCGCCAACGGATAGGTTTCGTCGCTTAGCGCAAAGGGATTCTGCGAAATCTCGTCGAATTGGCCGGCCGGCTGCGCGGCGATGACCGATCGAATCCGCCGCACCAGTGCGTCGGTGTCATAAGGCTTGGTCAGATAATCGTTCGCGCCCGCCGATACCAGCCGCACGGCCTGAGCGATGTCGCCAAATGCCGTGGCAAACACCACGGTGGTGCTCGCCAAATGTGGGATCAGACGCCGATACAGGTCCTCACCGGACCCGTCCGGAAGCCGGATGTCGGCCAGCACGAAGGCCGGCCGCATGCGCGTCCTGCGAAACAGCTCCACTGCCTGCGAGCAGCTTTGCACCCACTGAGCGGAAATGCCCTCGAGCCGCAGGCGTTGCAATAATGCACCGCCCAGAAGCTCGTCGTCCTCAATCAGCAGAACCTGCGTGTCGCTCATCGCTCTCCCTCTTTTCGATCACAGGGCAAGCGCACGGAAATGCACGTACCGTCCGACATGCGCGTGACACGCAGCCGTCCTTGCATCGTGTTGACTAGATCGGCCACGATGCTCAAGCCCATTCCGTCTCCGTCGGGATGCCCTCCCGTCAACGTGTGTACGGCTGCCGGGGGCAAGCCCCGCCCCGCGTCGACCACGTGCAACGCCAGCGCATCGTTGCCCGCGCGGGCAAAAACGGCGACAAGGCCTCCCGGGGGGGACGCCTGGACAGCATTCAGCACCAGATTCAGCAACACTTGCCTGACGGCCCCGGCGGGTAAAGCCAGTTGCCGGCTCTGCATGCCGTCGCAAAACAGTTCGACGCGGACCCCTGCCCTATCGGCCTGCGCACCCACCATCAGACGGATATCGGCAATATCTTCTTCGCCGAGAGACGCGGTGCCCGGCCGGAATGTGCGCAGGCTGGCGTCGACAACGGCCTGCAACGCTTCCACCCCGCGTTCGATGAAGGCCAGCGACTCTGCGCGAACGTCGCGACGTTCGCCAAATTGCCTCAGCGTCTGGACGGCGGTTCGCAGCCCGCCGAGCGGGTTGCGGACTTCATGAGCGAGCGCAGCCGACATTCGTCCCAAGACCGCCTCACGCTCGATCCGCGCGTTGCGTTCGGCAAGCGCTTCGCGTTGCTGAACACTTTCGACCATCCAGTTGTATGCCGATAACAACTCGGTGATCTCGGGGTCGGTGGTATCAACCCGCAAGCTGCGCAAGCGATCTTCGGGCCTGGCGCGCAGTGCTTCGGTCAGTTGAGTGATCGGACGCTGAAGCCGCCTGGCCATGCCAAAACAGACCGCCGCGCCTAGCAGGCCGATCGCCAATCCCACCATGCCCAGTTCCCACGCCAGCTCTTCACGTTGGCGAAGGAAATCACTGACATCGAGATTGGCCACCAACATACCCAGGCCAGGCCGCTCGTCGTCCAGCATGCGCCATGTCCATACACCGTCCGCGGCCCGGGTGAAGAGCGTCCCAGACGAACCCTCGAAAGACGCCAGCGGAATGGGTTCAACCTCGGGATAGCGCGCCACGTGCGCCAGCAGACGATGACCATCAGTTACGACGGCGAGCGTTCTATCCACCACACCAAGGTGCGTATCCAGCGCCCGGTTGAGCACTTCGACCATATGCGCCGCGTCTCCGCCTCGGACGGCCGGCAGGATGGCTGCTGAAAGGCCGTCCAGATACACCTGCCCCAGATTGGCGACCTGCCGGTCGAATTGCCGGGACACGCCGTGAAGCGCCAGGGAAATCAGCGCGGTGGAAATTACGAGGAATAGCAACGAGACCGCGAGCGGAATTCTGGCGGTGAGGGGCAGGCGAAACATGGCAGCGCATTCTGAACCACAGAATGGCGATTATGCCCCGGACGGATTGGCCCACGCATTTGCAAACAATGGAAAGCAGGATGCGCAGGGGCAAAAATCGTGCCAGACGCCTTTTTATACCCGCAGCGGCATCTCGATGTTCAGTTTTGTGAACATGTCGCTAGACGTCGTGTTCATTGTTGTTCAACTGAACGAATCGAGGCGCATCGCCCTTCTGGTTTTCCCGAAGAATGCCCCTTGGCGCATGAAAGCAGAGTGCAAGGCGTTGTCCTTAAAGTCCCGCTCCTCCGGCGTGCAATCCAACGCGGGCCGGGATCATTTCGACAACAAATAGGGGAGCAAGCCGTGGGCAGCACCATATTTTTCAGGAAGCGCGATCTGTGGGGCGGTGCATTCATCGCCATGTGCGGCGCGCTGACCATTCTTGAAGCAACGTCGTACGACATTGGAGAGCTTGCCCGGATGGGGCCCGGCTATTTCCCGATGATGGTGGGCTGCTTTCTCGTCGCGCTGGGTATTTTGATTCCGCTCAGTCCAGATCCTGACGAAGTGCAGGAAGAGATCATCGAGGAGCAACTGCCCCAACCCACCCGGCGCGATCGCATTCGCGGCATGGCGTGCATCGCCGGGGGGATCGCGCTCTTCATCATTCTGGGCAGTACCGTGGGCTTTCTGCCTGCCACGTTTGCGCTCGTCTTCGTCTCGGCGATGGGAGACACATCGAACTCCGTCAAGTCCGCCGCCATTCTCGCGCTTGCGATGACTGTTTTTGGCGCGGTGGTTTTTTCGTGGGCGCTGCAGTTGCAGTTCCCCATGCTGCGCTGGGGGTAAGAAATGGATCTGTTCGACAACGTATTGCATGGCTTCTCCGTCGCGTTGCAGTGGGAGAACCTCCTTTGGTCGCTATTCGGCGTCTTCATGGGCAACATGATCGGCGTGCTGCCCGGCATGGGCGTGCTGGCGGCGATTTCGATCCTCCTGCCCTTGACCTATGCGATGACCCCGGTCGCCGCGTTGATGATGCTGGCAGGCATCTACTACGGCGCGCAGTATGGCGGCGGCATCACGTGCATCTTGCTCAATCTGCCCGGAACGCCTTCTCATGCGGTGACGTGCCTGGATGGCAATCCGCTGGCGCGGCAAGGCAAGTCCGGGTCGGCGCTGTTCATGCTGGTCATGTCGTCTTTTGTAGGCGCCAGCGTGGGCATCATCATCATGATCCTGTTCTCGCCGCTG
Source organism: Achromobacter sp. (assembly GCA_032015805.1). Taxonomy (GTDB): domain Bacteria; phylum Pseudomonadota; class Gammaproteobacteria; order Burkholderiales; family Burkholderiaceae_B; genus Achromobacter. Next base: position 4,276 of record DALZRX010000001.1, on the reverse strand, counting down.
CTGGTTGAAGTCGCGTTTCAGTTCGGCCCCGCCGAATATTTCGCGATGATGATGCTGGGTCTGTTCGCCGGCGCGACGTTGGCCAAGGGCTCGGCCATCAAGGGCATTGCCATGGTGTTCCTCGGCTTGCTTCTGGGCGTGGTCGGTACGGACGTCAATACCGGCACCATCCGCTACGCGTTCGGCGTCATCGAACTGAGCGATGGTGTGCAGCTCGTTGCCCTGGCCATGGGCCTGTTTGGATTGGCGGACTTCTTTGCCAACGTGAACCGGATCGGTAAGGCCACTACCGTTGGGGCAGGCCCGAAAATGTCAGTGCGGCCCGAACCCGGCGATATCAAGAAGTCGGTCATGCCGATCGCGCGCGGCAGCGCCATCGGTTCGGTGCTTGGCATCCTGCCCGGCACGGGAGCGACGATCGCGTCCTTCATGTCTTACGCGGTGGAAAAGCGCGTTTCCAAAACGCCAAACCGATTTGGCAACGGCGCCATTGAAGGCGTGGCGGGTCCTGAATCAGCAAACAACTCGGCGGCACAGACAAGCTTCATTCCCACCATGAGCCTGGGCATTCCCGGCGATTCCGTGATGGCCTTGATGCTGGGCGCGTTGATCATCCACGGGATTCAGCCTGGTCCGCAGATGGTCACCGAACACGCGGATCTTTTCTGGGGGCTGATCGCAAGCTTCTGGATCGGCAACATCATGCTGGTCGTCATGAACCTGCCGTTGATCGGCATGTGGGCAAGACTGCTCAAGGTGCCTTACAAGTATCTATTCCCCTCCGCGCTGTTTTTTGTATGTGTCGGTGTCTACAGCACGAACAACAATCTGTTCGACGTAGGCATGGTGCTGGTGCTTGGCCTGGTGGGCTATCTGTTCCTGAAGCTGCGTTTCTCGCCCGCTCCGCTGTTGCTGGGTTTTGTCCTGGGCCCCATGGTCGAAGAGAACTTCCGCCGGGCGCTGTTGCTGTCGCGTGGCAGCATGAGCGTGTTCATTGAACGCCCGATCAGCGCCGGTTTCATCTACGCCATTCTTGCTCTTGCGATCTGGCTGGTGTTTTCCACCGTGCGCAACAGGAAGAAGGTTCGCGAGTTGGAGCGTATCCAGGCCGGGGCGTAACGCCGTAGCGATGTAGCGATGTAGCGCTGAAAGGGGCGGCCGCTGGCCGGCCCCTTTCAGCTCATTGGAGAGTGTCATGAGTCTATTGGCGCGGAACAACGGAGGGAATCGGCCACGCGGGCCGGTATCGGTGGTACGCGAGCTTCCCTTTGTAGAATTCATCGAACTGCTTGAATTCAGTCATCTACGCTTTGAGACACCGAAGCAGGGAGCCACATCAACGTTGGTCGGCTCGCAGGAATGGCACCGTCAAATTGAAGATGATGTGGCCCAGCCGGGGTCTGTTTATGTCTGCACCACGCTCGATGCGCTGCATCAGGCGGTGCTGGCGCCCGAAAACGCCGAGCTGAAGATCGACATGCCGTCGGATAGCCGTGTGCGGCTGCGGGCACTGTCCCGGCACCGCGAGCCGGTCGCATCGCACCCATGCGTGCGTGTAGACTTGCAAGCGCTGATCCGGCGCGTGCTCGTGCCTGCCAGCGCTCCCGCGCATCTTTTCGATCTGGTCAAGCACGTCGTCATGACGCGCGTATGGGTGGAGGTCGCTCGCGTCTCATCCCCGCGAATCTAACTTGGGCGTTACTGCCCCTACCTACAGGAACCGACAAGTGCCAGAGTCCAGTCTCGAAATCCTCGCCGCCGTCATTTTTGCAATTGCCCTAATCCACACTTTTTCGGCGCCGTTGTTTTTGCGTCTGGCACATCGAAGCAAACGTCATGGCGGGTTACTGCATCTGCTAGGGGAAGTCGAAGTCGTCTTTGGCTTTTGGGCCGCGATACTGCTTGTCCTGATGGCGTTGGTGGCGTCGGGTGGCTCTGCGCTCGCATATGCCGAATCGCGGAACTACACCGAACCGGCATTCGTTTTTGTCGTAATGGTCATCGCAGCATCATTGCCGGTCCTGACGTTCGTGATGCGCCTGGTCGAACGCGTGGCGCGCGTGCTCCCGGTGAAAGACCAGACAGCGAAGGCATGGCTCTGCCTGGCGTTGGTTCCGCTGGCCGGTTCCTTGGTAACGGAGCCGGCCGCGATGACGATTGCCGCCATGATGCTGGCCCCGCAGGTTTTTCACCGCGACATGCCGGAACGCCTGAAGTATTTGGCGCTGGGTGTCCTGTTTGTGAACATCTCCATCGGGGGCACGCTGACGTCGTATGCCGCGCCGCCCGTTCTGATGGTGGCGTCAACATGGGGCTGGGACAGCGCCTTCATGTTCAAGACGTTTGGCTGGAAGGCCGCGCTGGCCGTGTTGGTCAACGCCACCCTGGTGACACTCTTGCTTCGGCCTCACCTGCGCTCAGGCGATGTGCTTTCGCTGAAGAAGTCCGCGGTGCCGATGTCGCCCGTGGTCATTGCCGTGCACCTTGTCTTCCTGGCGGCAGTCGTTCTTAGTGCCCATCATCCCATCATCTTCCTGGGACTGTTCCTCTTTTTCATCGGTTACACGCAGGCGTACAAAACGCATCAAAGCCCCCTCATCATCAAGGAGGCTTTGCTGGTCGGCTTCTTCCTTGCCGGCCTCGTCGTTTTGGGCGGCATGCAGCAGTGGTGGTTGCAGCCCATCGTCGGCAGTCTCGAGCCCAACGTGCTGTTCGTCGGCGCCCTGGCGCTCACGGCGATCACTGACAACGCCGCGCTGACCTACCTGGGATCGCTGATCGACGGGATCTCCACCCAGGCGCAATACATGCTGGTGGCCGGCGCCGTGGCCGGCGGCGGCCTGACCGTCATTGCAAACGCGCCCAACCCCGCGGGCGTGGCGTTGCTTAGAGGAAGTTTCGCCAACGGCGCCGTAAGCATGCTTGGCCTGTTGTCAGGCGCGCTGATACCCACGGTGATCGCAGCGGCGTTTTTGTTCTTTCTCTGAAGCGGCCCCGCGGCCGCAACGCCTTGCCCGTGCGGGCCGCGGTCGCGGTTGGAGGGCAAGGCCCCCCGCTTTCACCGCCGGGACCTCAATCATTTCCGCCCGCCATGAACCACCGGTAGTACGGATTTCCGCCATCGTCCCGGGCCAGCCTGTTCATCTCCCTGCCCCAGGTCTCCCGGTCGTTGACGTAAGCGGCCAGTGAGGCGCGGTAAAACGTGTCCAGCCGGGCGCGCTCCAGTTCGATGTCGGCGCGCAATGCTTCGGAGCTTCCTTTCAATGGCGGCTCCGTACGCAATGACAACAGCCTGGGCAGCACGCGAACGACCTCCCTCGGACGAACCCAGCTTGCGTACTCGATGGCCGGCCGATCGTCGGTGACCGGCTGGGCGTCGCCCACGAAGCGCGCAAGGCCTTCCCGATCAGTGACCCACGTTGCCAACAGCGCACCCGCGGAAGGAATGCCCACCGCCTTCAGCGCGGCTGCCGTATCGGGCTGGCCATAACGGGTCTGTATGCGCGCCGCGTCGAGTTCCAAGGGTTGCAGCGACCCCACCAACAGCATTTCGTGCAGTTCGCTGGTCCAAAGCTGCGCATGCGGAAACACGTCGATGAAGCTGGCGACCAACGCCCGCGTCTCGTCTTCGTTCTGTGTCGGCAGCGGCAGCCATTGCGCCACGATGCCTTGTTCCGTCAGCCGGCTGGCGGCCAGGCGGTAGAAGTCGCGCGAATACAGGTTGACCACACCGGCGGCCGACGGCGGAGGCGGCTCCAGGGTGATCAGGTCCCAGCGGTCTGCACTGGCCTGGAGCGCGCGCCGGCCGTCCTGCGCCTGTTTCTCCAGGCCGGGATCCGTGGCGGCCTGGAAGGTGCCTCGAAACTGCGGCGCCGCGCGCAGCACCGCCGGCAGCAGTTCGGCGACTGCCCGTCTTTCAAGGCCCGGAAACTGCGACAACGCGCCAGCGGTGATGCCCGTGCCGTAGCCCACGACCAACGCGGAGCGCGGCTCGCCGTTGTGCACGATCAGCGGCAGCAGCGCCTGCAGCCGCATGTAGCGCAGTGACGGCATGGCGTCGCCGGAGTTGGAGACACCCTGGATGTACAGCCGGTGGAAGCGATTGCCGTTGCCCACCCGCTCTACCACCGCCACCGTGCCACCATGGCTTTCCTCGTAGAACACCAGACCGGCGCCGCTGGCGCCCGGCAGTAAGCGAGCGAACCGGTCCGCAGGCAGGCCCACGGCGACGGCCAACGCGGCGCAGGCTATCAAGCCCGTCACCCAGCCCGTAGCC